>DASXEF010000584.1:0-18697 GCA_036490255.1 Kofleriaceae bacterium | reverse complement strand
AAGCCGGTCGAGCCGACCGGACCGGAGCTGGTGACGCCGGCGCCGGGCGCCACGGCGTTCGCGATCGACGGCAGCGACGTGTACTGGCTCGCGCCCGGATCCGGCGTGTTCGACGCCGGCGTGAAGCTCGCGGATGCCGGCAGCGATGCGCACGGGCTCGCGAGCGACGGCGGTCGGCTCTACTGGGCGACCGCGAACGAGCTAGCCGTGCTGGCGCGCGGATCGAACACGCCGAGCGTGCAGCCGATCGTCGAATTGCGCGCATTCGCGGTGCGGCGCAGCCATGTCGACTACGTCTACAGCGAGAGCGACGACCGCGCGACGTTCGCCGCCGTCGGCTCGGCGCGGGTCCAGCTCGACGGCGAAGATCCGGTGATCGCGAACGGCATCGTCGGCACTTCGACGGCGTTGTATCGAGGCAGCGCCGCGACGCCCGTCGATGGCGGCGTCAAAGCGATCGCGGTCGATGGCGACGACATCTTCTTCGCGAATACGGCGCTGTTCGAGAAATACGGCAACGGGCCGATCAACAAGCTCGGCCCCGCCGGCGGTCCGGTGACCGCGATGGCGCTCGACGCCGATTTCATCTACTGGGCGATCGCGGCCGGCGATCGCGATCCGGCGATCTATCGCGCGCGGCGCAGCAAGCCGGAGATGGAGCTGTTCACGAAGGTCGGCAGCGCGTCGCAGCTGGTCACAGCCGGCGAGTACCTGTACTGGCTCGACATGGGCGACAGCGCGATCCATCGCATCAAGCGTCAAAACTGATCGTGTTACGCTCGCGCGATGAAGCAGCTGTGGTTGGTGGTGATGTTGGCGAGCTGTGGCAAAGGCGGACCGGCGAAGACGACCGCCGACGTGTTCGCGGGCCAGCACGGCGTGGTCGTGACGGCGACCGACGTGCGCGTCGACGGCAAGAGCCTCGGCATCCTGCCGCAACGGCTCGCGACCGATCGCGACGCGCTGAAGTCGGCGCTGGTCGCGAACAAGACCGAGCTCGCGCTTGCGTACACCGACGATGCGTCGGGCGACGCCGTGCTCGGTGCACTGCGTGGGATCGAGGACAGCGCGGCGAAGCCGATCGCCAAACCTGCCGCCGACGACAGCGGCGGGACGGCCGCGGCGATGGCGCTGGACGAGGGCAAGATGGGTGGCGGTCAGTACAAGATGGGCGGCAATCGTCATCCCGCCGATACCGCCGAGATCGCGGTGACCGCGCTCGTCGGCGGCAAGCCCACCGAGATCTGTCGCGTCGCGACGCCACCGCCGGTCGACCCGGGCGACAGCGACGACGAGCACGTGATGCTGACGCTGCAGATCGGCCACGCGCAGATCGACCGCGTGGTCAGCCGTCTCAACGATCGCGCGACGATCCACGCGGCGGATCTCGATCGCGATCTGAACGCGCAGAAGACGGCGGCGTTCTTCTCCGACCGCGACGACATCGTGCTCGCGGCGGCGCCCGATGCGACCGGCGCCGACGTGACGCCGGTGATCGCGACGGCGTGCAAGGTCGGGTTTCGCGAAGTCCGTCCGGCGTCAGTCGCCGAGCTGACGAAGCGGCTCGGTCAGAAGTAGAACAGCGTCGACAGCGTGCCGGTGCCGGTGCGCTCGTCGTACTGGCCGGTCAGGTCGAGCGCGAAGAAGTGCGTCGCGGCCCAGCGGATCGTCGCGGTCGCGTTCCACGCCGCGAGCGGATGCTGCACCGGCAACCAATCCCACTCGCCGATGAACAGCGCGATCAGGTTCGGCAGCACGCGCAGGCGCAGGCCACCTTCGGGGCCGATGCCGAGGCGAATCGGCGCGTGGAACAAGCCGTCGAGGTGCATGCCGGACCACACGTGCGTGTTCGCGAGAAAGAAGATCGCGGCGCGCTGCTCGGCCGACGCGAACGTCACGCCGCCGCCGAACTGCGCGTGGCCGACGTAGCAGTTGCAGCCGGAATCGTCGATGCGCTCGCTGCCGAGCCGGAACTCCCACGACACGTGGCGATCGAACGCGCTCTGCGGCGTCAGCGAGATCACGTGGACGAGATCGAGCTGGTCGAGCGCGACGTGCTCGAACGTCGCGTCGTAACGCAGCCGCGCCGGTAAGAACTCGATCTCGTTCAGCTCGGGGTAGCCGTTCGGCGGATCGGCGAGATCGTGCAGCGCGAGCCGCAGCGACGCGACCGCGAACTTCTGGCCGGTCAGATCGCCACCGATGCCGAGGCCGATGCGGCGCGAGCCGTGGCCGAGCTGCGGCTCGCGATCGTTCGGCACCGGCGGCGGATGATCGACCGACGGGACGAGGATCTCGGCGCGGCGCTCGAGCAACGCCTGCTTGAGCTTCGCGCCGGGCCCGGTGCCACGATCGTCGACGAGCTCCTTCGCGAAGCGCAGATCGACGAGATCCTGCGCGGCATCGATCGCTTCGATCTCTTGCGTCGGCGTGAGCCCGTCGAGCTTCGCCTTTGGATCGTCGAACAGGTGCTCGATCGCGTCTTGCTGCGCCGACGACATGCCGCGGATCTCCCACGCGAACCGCGTGCGGCTCGACGCGCGATAGTGAATGCCGGTGACGAGGCCCGGATTCGCGTAGAGCGCTTTGACGGCATCGGCCGGGATCACGGGCCAGCCCAGGTGAGCGGTCAGATCGACGTCGAGGTCGGCGGCTTCGACGGCGCCGAGGATGTGATAGCTGCAGTTCTCCGACAGGTAGAAGTAATCGATGAACGTCGAGCCGAGCTCCCAGATGTGGGCGACCAGCATCTGCAGCTGCGCCGGCGTCAGCTTGAGCTCGTACTCCCAGAGATCGCGCGACTGGTAATCGTTGTACTCGCGAACTTTGTAGTAGTAGGGCAGGCGGCGAAACGTGCCGGGGAACGCGCCGATCATGCCTTTGATCGCGTAGAGCGGCGCGAAGTGCGTATCCGGATCGGCGGAGAACTCGACGCCGAAATCGAGCAGCTCGCGCTGCGCCGGCGGCACGCCGTCGTTCTTCTTGTGAAAGCGCAAGAACGTGTGACCGAACGCCGACGCCGGGTTGTTCAAGTAATACGACGAGAACACCAACGCGACCGACGACGGATCGACGAGGCGCTGGAACTGCTCGTAGCGCGCGCAGTCGTGCGGCGGCAGTCTCGACGGATCGATCTTGAGCTGGTCCGAGAGCCACGCGAAGCGCGCGGGAAACTGACAGATCGGATGTTGGATGTTCGTGTTGGCTTTGAGCTTCGGATCGAACGGCGCGAGCTCGGAGACAAAGCCGTCGATCGTCGCCTCGAGCTCGAGCTCGGGATTCGATTTGCCGTCGGGCGACAAGAAGAAGTTTTCGCCGTCGGCCTGGCTCTCGAGATAGCCCGACAGCGTCGGATGCCAGTGGCCGAGCCGTAGCCATTGCGTCGCCGACGCCAGCCGGAGCCGGCGCGCTTCGGCCTTGAGCTCGCGCGCGTACGCGGAGCGATCGGCGGCCGGCGTCTGCAGCGTTTGCCGCGTCAGCCGACCGCCTTGTCGCGTCAGGCAGCCACCCGCCACCAACACGACAATCGCGATGCGCGCGACGATGTATCCCGTCGCGCGCACGACCCGGTCAGATCAACTTCGAGCAGCCGAGCGTCTTGTCCGAGCGCAGCACGGTGAGCACCGAGCTCGAGACCTGCGTGTCGGAGACCGACGCGTCCGGGAAGATCGACCGGAAGTTCTTCTGGAGCGTCACGCCGACCGCGCCGGCGTCGCTGCAGCCCGACAACGTCGACAGGTTCGCGATGGTCTCGCCGTTACCGCGCGAGATTTCCTTCGAGAGTGCCTGGCGGTTCGTCTGGATGAACGCCGCGGCCGTCGGGCCACCGCCTCCACCGTCGACGCAGTTGCTGGTGCCCGACGTGATGCCGAACGTCTGCGTCGCGAACGTGCCGTTCGTGGTTGCGGCAAAGATTTGCACGATGCCCGGCGAGTTGCCGAACACGATCGAGCCGAGACCGCAGCCAGCGGTCCCGTACGGGTTTGCCTCGGCGAGCGAGCCCGCACCGAGAGCCATCGTGGCGAAGGCCACGGCCGAAATCATCATTTTCTTCATCAAGTTCCCCCCTAAAGTAGACGGACGGAGGCACGGTAGGCTGGCCCTGCCGGGCAAGTCAATTCCATGAACCAAGGTTCAGCATCATGAAACGTGCGCGCCTCCGTTTACCAACGCGCGGCAGCGTGCTCGTCATCCTCGCGATCGCGGCGTGTGATGGCCATCCGTCGCCGCCACCACCGGCGCCGACGATCGAAGCGCCGGCTCCGGCCACGGCACCGGCGTGCAACCTCGCGCCGATCGCGCTGCGTATCGCGATGCCGAAGCGCGTGGTCGCGATCGGCGATCTGCACGGCGATCTCGACGCCGCACGCGCAGCGCTGCGTGCCGCCGGGGCGATCGATGCGCGCGATCAGTGGATCGGCAACGACCTGGTCGTGATCCAGACCGGCGACGTGCTCGATCGCGGCGGCGGCGAATCGAAGATCTTGGAGCTGCTCGAGCGGCTCGACACCGAAGCGCGCGCCCACGGCGGAGCGCTGATCGAGCTGCTCGGCAATCACGAGCTGATGAACGCGGCCGGCGACTTTCGCTATGTCACGCGCGAAGGCATGGCCGACTTCGACGGCGATCGCGCGCACGAGCTCGGCCCCGGCGGCCGCTGGGCGAAGCGATTGGCGACGCACAACGCGATCGCGATCGTCGGCGACAACGTGCTGTCACACGCCGGCGTGATCGAGAGCTGGATGACCAAGCTCGATCAGACGAACCTCGAGGCGCGGTGCTGGCTCGACGGCGATCTCGCGACGCCGGCATCGGCGCTGACGTCCGACGACAGCCCGGTCTGGACGCGCGCGTACGGCGGCGATGACGTCGATTGCGCGGCGCTCGGCCGCGTGCTGAAGCAGCTCGGTGCAAAGCGAATGATCGTCGGTCACACCGTGCAGAAAGCCGGCATCAACTCGCAGTGCGACGGCGCGCTGTGGCGCATCGACGTCGGTATGACGGCGATGATCGGCGGCCCGATCCAGGTGCTCGAGCTCGGCGATCCGCCGAAAGTGGTCACAGGTTCTCGGGGCGAGCGCTAAGCCAAATGCCGATCGTCCGAACTTCGAACCTCGTATCCGAAACGAAGCACCTCGTGGAACAGAGGAAGATCGGGCTCGCTCCAGCCTTCGGCTTGGGCTCGGGCTCGATCAAAGCCGTCGTCGAATTAGCCTGACGTGCGCGCGAGCTCGCTAAGCCTTGAGCTTGTAGCCGGTCCTGAAGATCCACCACACGCCGGTCATGCACGCGATCAGGAAGCCGCAGATCGCGACGATGCTGACCGAGACGTCGACGTCGCCCTTGCCGTAGAACGCCCAGCGCATGCCGCTGATCAGGTACACGACGGGGTTGAACAGCGTCGCGTGGCGCCAGAACGGCGGCAGCATGTCGACCGAGTAGAACGCGCCGCCGAGGAACGTCAGCGGCGTGATGATCATGAGCGGGATGGTCTGCAGCTTCTGAAAGCTGTCGGCCCACAACCCGATGATGAAGCCGAACATGCTGAACGTGACGGCGGTGAGCACGAGGAACGCGACCATCCACGCCGGGTGCATCACGCCGTACGGCACGAAGCAGCGCGCGGTGACGAGGATGAGCGCGCCGAGCATCAGCGACTTCGATGCGGCTGCGCCGACGTAGCCGAGCACGACCTCGAACGCCGAGATCGGCGCCGACAAGAGCTCGTAGATCGTGCCCGAGAACTTCGGCAGGAAGATGCCGAACGACGCGTTCGAGATGCTCTCGCCGAGCAGCGACAGCATGACGAGGCCGGGAACGATGAACGCGCCGTAGTCGACGCCGCCGACCTGGCCCATGCGGCCGCCGATCGCGGTGCCGAACACGACGAAGTACAGCGACGTCGACAGCACCGGCGACACGATGCTCTGCACCGCGGTGCGAAACGTGCGCGCCATCTCGAAGCGGTAGATCGCGCGGACTGCGGCGAAGTTCACGCGGCACCTCCTTCGACGAGATCGACGAAGATGTCCTCGAGCGACGTCTCCTTCGAGTGCAGATCCTTGATCTCGAGGCCGAGCTCGCCGAGCCGCTTGAGCAGCGCCGCGATCCCGGTCTGCTCGCGCTGGACGTCGAACGTGTACGTCAGCGTCAGGCCGTCGGCGGAGAGCGCGAGCCCGGCTGGCTCGTCGGGCGCGTGATCGAGCTTTTGCTGGAGCTGGATCACGAGCTCGCGCTTGCCGAGCCGGCGCATCAGCGTCGATTTTTCTTCGACGACGATCAGCTTGCCCTTCGCGATCACGCCGATGCGATCGGCCATCAGCTCGGCTTCTTCGATGTAGTGCGTGGTCAAGATGATCGTGACGCCGCTGTCGCGCAGCTTGCGAACCATCGCCCACATGTCGTGGCGCAGCGCGACGTCGACGCCGGCGGTCGGCTCGTCGAGGAACAAGATCGACGGCTCGTGCGACAGCGCCTTCGCGATCAGCACGCGCCGCTTCATGCCGCCCGACAGCGTCATGATCTTCGCGTCGCGTTTGTCCCACAGCGACAGCGTGCGCAGCACTTGCTCGATGTGCGACGGGCTCGCGCGCTTGCCGAACAAGCCGCGGCTCAGCGTCACGGTCGCCCGCACGGTCTCGAACGCATCGGTCGACAGCTCCTGCGGAACCAGCCCGATCTTCTCGCGCGCGCGGCGGAAGTCTTTGACGATGTCGTGACCGTCGGCGACGACCGTGCCGCTCGACGCCGTGACGATGCCGCACACGATGTTGATCAGCGTCGTCTTGCCGGCGCCGTTCGGGCCGAGCAGCGCGAAGATCTCGCCGCGCTGGATCTCGAGATCGACGCGTTCGAGCGCGGTCGCGCCGCTCTGGTACGTCTTCGACACGCCTGCGATGGCAACGATCGGTTCCACGCTAGTGTCATACGCGAGTTCGCGCGCGGCCGCGCTGCCCGATCGAGCAGGTTACTTCGGCAGCTCGAGATCGAACGTCCACACCACGACCGACGTCACCGGGTGATCGTCGGTGTCCTTGGCGGGATCGAACTTGATCGCGTTCGCGCGGGCGAGCGCGAGCTCGTCGAGGCCGTGGCCGAGCTTGTTGAGCAGCGTTGCCGATTTGACCTCGCCGCGCTCGTCGACGATCAGCTTGACGCGGATCTTGCCCTCGATGCCGAGCCGCTTGGCCTCTGCCGGATAATCCTTCTCTTGCTCGTACGAGTAGTCGCCTTTCGGCATCGCGCGCGTCTTGATCGTCGCGATCGACATCGGCTGCGGCGTATCGGCCGAGCCGGCGCCGGAGCCCGATGCCGTACCGGTGCCGGTGCCGCCGCGACCGACGTGGCCGGTGTTCGGCTTGCCGACCGCGACCGCGACGCCGGTCGCCGACGGCGCGATGTTGTCTTCGGTGACGACCGGCGCGCCGCCGCTGTCGGGCGTCGGTGGCGTGGTCGGCGGTGGCGGCGTCTCGACGTGCGTCGCGGGTTGGCGCGACGCGGCGACGTGTTGCACGGGAGTCGGCGTCTCGGGCTGCTTGGCTTCGACAGGCGGCGGTGGCGGCGGCTTGATCACCGGCGGGACCTCGATGTCGACGAGCTCGAGCTTGGGCGGCGGTGGCGGATCCGGAATCGGCGGGTTCAGCACCACCATCGCGTCGGCGAACGTGACGAGCAGCAGATGGATCGCGAGCGTGCCGGCGATCGCGAGCACGAGCGGCGATTCCCACCAACGGCGCATGCGCGGCTCGGTGGGCAACGACACACCGTCAGCCTAGCGCAACTCACCGCAGCGCGGACGATAGCTCGGCGGCAAGCGCGGGCACCGAAATCGCGACGAGGATCGCGAGATAGGCGATCGTCGGACGCCACGTCGCGAACGCGACATCGGCGGCGGTCGCCGGCGGCAGATCGGCGCGCGCGATCGCGATGTCCTCGCCGGGCGTGAGGCCGGCGTGTGCGCGAAACGGCTCGCCGGTGTCGCGGCGCTCGAGCCCGGCGATCACGATGGCATCGCCGACCGACACGATCGGCATTGCCTCGCCGACGCGCAGGATCGTCGTCGCCGGCGCGATCGCGGTGGCGAGCCGCGCACCCGGAATCGGCAGCTCGCCTTCGGCGGTCGCGATCGTGAACGACCGCACGACCGTGCGCGGCGCGCGCAACCAGCCGGCGATCTCGAGCGCGCCGACGACCGGCTCGCCGCCGTCGGCGACGACGGTCGCATGCACGCCGTTCGCGAGCCGGCGCCGCAACGCGCGCTCGCGCGCCGAGGTCAACGCGACTTGCAGCGCGAGCCCGCCGCACGCGATCAGCGCGGTCGCGAGCAGGAGCGGGATGAAGTTCGCGAACGTCAGCGCTTCGGACGTACTCGCGTTGGCGCGCAGCCCGACCGCGACGAGCAACACGAGGCCGAACGCGACGATGAGGCTCGCGCGCCAGCGCCCGAGCTGATCGGGCCAGCGAATCGCGAGCGCGGTGTAGCCGATCGCGAGCACCGTCGGCATCGCGACCATCCACGCGACCAGGCGCATCGGCACGAGCTCGGTCGGATCGAGCGGCGAGTGGATGCGCGCCGACGCGATCGCGCTGGCGAACGGCAGCCACGCGCCGAACGCGAACAACAGCGCGAGCCCGAACAGCGCGAACGCGTTACTCCAGTGCACGTCGCGGCGGCGGTGCACGATCACGCGCGCGGCGACATAGCCGATCGCGGCGAGCCCAGCCGCGGCGCCGAACAGCGACGTGTGCATGCCGATCACGAGCCAGCCGTCGGGATCGACGACGTTCGGAATGCAGCGCTGCCAGAGCAGCCAGCCGATCGCGATCAGCCCGACATGGATCGCCGGCAGGATCACGGCGACCTGCAAGCCGCGGCCGGTGTGTAGCCGCGGGATCGCGGCGACCGCCATCGCGATCGCGGCGAGCACGGCGACGCCGTATTCGACTGCGCCGGCGCTCAGCACGCTCGTGTTCACGACCTGCGCCCACAGCACGTGGCCGCCGACGGCCGGCAACAGCACGGTCGCGAGGCACGCCATCGCGATCGCGACACGCGCCCACACCGGCAACGTGCCCGGGGCATCGCGAAACACCAGGTCGTCGGGATGGTGCACGCCGGTTCGACAACTGCCGGCGCGGGCGGGTTGCAGGAATTGCACGCCGGAGCACAACGGGTGGCGGCCGCGTCGCTATTCCTACGGTCGCTCGTTCTCGAGCGCGATCGCGGTCACGCCGGCTTGCTGCGCCAGGTCGATCGCGTGCATCACGCCGCCGTAGGCCGTGGCGCGATCGCCCGCGATGATCGCCTTGGGCTGCGTCGTCGTCGCCGCAATCTCCTTGATCCGCGCGATCGCCGTGGCATCGTCGGTATACGCGGTGCCGTTGACCGACAGCTCGCCGTCTTTCTTGACCGCGATGCGCAACGTGCTCTGCACCTCGCCGCCGGTCGTGGCCTTCGGCTTGTCGATGTCGACGCCGCGCGCCACGATCAACTTTGCGGTGACCATGAACACGACGAGCAGCACGAGCACGATGTCGACGAACGGCGTGACGTTGATGTCGGTGATGCCCGCCGAATCGTCGTCCTGATAGAGGCTACCGCCCGCCATCGGCCGGCTCCTGCTTCGGTTGCGGGCCGTGCGTGAGCGACAACACGACGTGCGCGCACTCGTCGGCGCTGCCGAGCATCACGCGCAGCTTGCGGCTGAAGTAGTTGAACGCGATCACGGCCGGCACGGCGACCATCAGACCGAACGCGGTCGCGGCGAGAGCCTCGGCGATCAGGTCCAACGTGCGATCCTCGGCCATCGCCGATTTCTCGCGCAGGTGCTCGAACGCGTTGATCACGCCGAGCACGGTGCCGAACAGGCCGATGAACGGCACGTTGTTGCCGAGCGTACCGAGGATGATGAGGTGCCGATCGGCGGCGTTGCGCCAGCGCGCGCGCTCGCCGTGCATCGCCTCGGCGACCGCTTCGGGACCGCGCTCGCGCTCGGCGAGGCCGCGCAGCACGACCTGCACCGGCACCGCCGGGTCGTCCTTGTGCTTGCTCTCGAACCGATCGATCTCGTTGCGCGCGAACGCGCCGCGGAGCTCGCGCGTGAGCTTGTCGGTGTCGACGTCGCGGCGGCGAAACCACAACGCGCGATCGATCATCACGCCGATCGACAGCACCGATAGTGCGATCAGCAGCCAGAGCACCCAGCTCGCGCCGAGCTGGGCGAACGCGACGAAATGGCCGGACAGATCCATCTTGGCGGCGACCTTAGCACTTCATGACTTCGCGCATCACGGCGGTGGCATACGCGCCGCTCGGCAACGTGAACGCGAGCTCGATCGCGCCGGCTGCGACCTGGGTCACGCGTGGATCGTCGATGCGGATCGTCGCGTCGCGGCGCGTGCCTTCGGCGAGCGCGCGCGGAAACGCGTCGGGATCGAGCCCGGCTTCGCCGATGATTGCCGCTTCGCGCACGCCGGCATCGCGTTCGGCGCGCCGCATCCGCGAGCCGAACATCGGCCCGGTGATCGCGAGCTCGCCGGCGTCGAGCCGCGGTTGGTCGGTCGCCGCGTCGTCGCACGTGAACAGGCCGCCGCCGAGCTTGTGGAGCACGTCGCCGTCGACGACGCGCGCGAACAGTCCGTCTCGCATGCGCGCGACGAGCCACGTGTTGAACAGCTCCGATTGCAGCGCCGAGACCAGCAGCTTCGCGAGCCGTTTGTCGCGAACGTGGTCCTCGCCGAGCACGAGCTTGCGGCCGCGCGCCGCGTTGTCGCCGTCGTTGCCGAAGCGCTGCTCGCCGTAGAAGTTCGGCGCACCGCCGGCGAGCGCGGCCATGATCGCATTCGCGCGTGCGAGCGCATCGACGTGCGCGTCGCGGACCGTGATGACGAAGCGATTGCCGCGTAGATGGCCGGTGCGCAGCTTGTGGTTGTGGCGCTGCGCGTCGAGCACGCGGACGCCGGGCAGCTCGAGCGCGGTCACGGCATCGATCGGCGCCATCACGGACAGCCATTGCCGCGTGATCGCGTGGCGATCTTTGTTGCCGGCGCAGCCGACGTCGCGCGCGGCGATGCCGAGCGCACGCGCGATCGCGTCGATCGCTTGGTGGGTCGTGAGCTCGCGCTTTTCGATCCGCACGAACACGTGATCGCCGGCCCCGCTCGGCGCGTACGCGGCGACCTCGTCGACGACGAAGTCTTCCGGCGCGGCGCGCAAGACACCGGCGATGCCGGGCAGCGCTTCGGTCAAATACGGCAGCACGCGCGGTGGTGTAGCATCGACCGCATGCTCCGTTCGCTCGCGATCGTCGCGCTCGGCGCGTGTGCCGGCACGTACGGCGGGCAGCCGCCGGCGCATCCGGGCGCCAAGCCGTCCGCCGGGATCGAGAATGCCGCGCTGCCGTACGGCATCGTCGACGCGCGCACCGGCCACGCGGTCGAGACCGCCGCGTTCTGGCAGAAGCTCGTGGCGTCGCGTGCGGTGTGCGTCGGCGAAGAGCATTCGAATCCGCACCATCACTGGGTCGAGCTCGAGGTCGCCAAGCACGTGCTGCCGAGCTGGCAACACGGCGCGCTCGGGCTCGAGATGATCCAGCGGCCGTTTCAAGGCGTGCTCGACGACTTCGCGGCGAAGCGGATCGACGAAGCCGCGTTACTCGCGCGCGTCGGTTGGGAAGAGCGCTGGGGCTACGACTTCGCGTTCTACGGCCCGACGCTGCAGGTCGCGATCGCCGCGCATGCGGCGCTGCTCGCGCTCGACGCGTCGACCGAGCTGACCAAGCAAGTCGCGCATCACGGCCTGCAGAGCTTGTCGGCCGACGATCGCGCGAAGTTGCCGGAGCTCGATCTCGCGAATGCCGCGCATCGCGCCTGGTTCGACGCGCTGATGGAAGACATGGGCGGCTCGGAAGCGCACTCGCATGCGGCGGCATCGATGGGATCGGACGCGAGCGGCTCCGACGCGGAGCCGATGGAAGGCATGCCGAGCGCCGATGACATTTACGCCGTGCAGGTGATCTGGGACGAGACGATGGCCGACACGGCCGCGACGTGGCTCGCCGCGCATCCCGACGGTCACATTTTGATCTTGGCCGGCACCGGCCACTGCCACGACTCGGCGATCGTCGGGCGGCTCAAGCGGCGCGGCGTCGCCGACGTGGTCTCGGTGCGCGCGGTCGGCGACGACGTCGCCGATGCGCTCGCGAAGCCGATGAACGATTTCCTGGTCGTGCTGCAGATGCCTCCTGGCACGGCGAATGCTCGTGACTGAATGCGATGCGAACGTGGTGGCTCGTCGTCGCGGCTTGCAACAGCACGCCGCAACTAACGCCGGAAGACGCGACGATCGATGCCGCGGAATCCGACGCCGCTCGTGCCGACGCCGCCGCGCCGCTCGATCCGTGGAACCAGCCGCTCGGTAGTGCGCTCGCCGGCGTGACGCTCGCCGACGGGTGGACCGATCTGCGCGCGCTACCGGCGCCGATGCAGATCGCCGGTGGCTGGACCGATTCGTTGTTCGCGACGCCCGACGGCGTGCACCTGCGGTTCGCGTATCAGCCGGTCGATTTCTTCGATTTCTTCAACACCATGGGCTCCGACGTCGAGCTCACCGGCAGCGCGCTCGCGGGCGATTCGTCGGCGACGTTCCAGATGTTCGATGCGGCGCTGACCGGCTCGGGGTGGACGATCACCGCCGATCCGGTCGACGTGCCGAGCCTGACGATGTGCTCGCCGGCATCGAACGCGAGCGACGACTTGCTCGTGTTCACCGAGTTCGCGGCGTCGGGCCAGTCGACGCTGTACTACTCGAGCTTCGCGAACGCGGCGTGGTCGCCGCCGCAGGCGGTACCGATCGGCTCGGGCGGCGCGTACGACGACAACGCGAAGATCGACGGCGAGCTTTCGGGCTCGGTCGCGGTCTACTTCGAATCGAACCGCGGCTCGGCCATGCAGCGCACGCTTTACACCACGACGTACGCGGGAAGCGCGTTCTCGCCGGTGACGTCGATGGGAGTCGCGACGACGAACAGCGACGACAGCCAGCCGTTCGTCACCGCCGATCAGCAGACGCTGTATTTCACGAGCGTTCGCGACACCGGCTACGGCGTGTTCGCGGCGACGCGCGCGGGCAGCGCGTGGACGAACATTCACCCGGTCGCGATCCCGACGACGGATCCGACGAAGTACGCCGGCAACGTCACGATCCTCGGCGAGGCGTCGGTGGTGACCACGCCCGAGGGCGAGTTGCTCTACATGATGTGCGGCCTCGCCGAGAATCGGCAGGGCAGCGATACGTACGGCAATGCGAACTACGTCGCGCTGATCCCGTGCGTCGCGCGGCGGTAGAGTCGTACTCGTACTCGTACTCGTACTCGTACTCGAGCAGGGGGCGATCGTGTTCGCCACTCGAGTTGTCGATGGGGCGTCGGGCCGACGATCGGGTGGCGGCGTGATCAGCTGCGGGCGCGCTCGACCGTCGCCCGCGATCGATCGCGCTCGCAAGTCGAGTACGAGTACGAGTACGAGTACGAGTACGAGGCGACGATCGAGCTTGGTCGCGTTCGCTCGCGTGGCGGGGTGATCACGCTGCGGGCGCGCTCGACCATCGCCGCGATCGATCGCGCTCGCAAGTCGAGTACGAGTACGAGTACGAGTACGAGTCGAGCCGTCGCGTTCACCGCTCGCGTGTCGGGCGATCAGGCTATGGCCGCGCTCGACCATCCCGCTACCCGCGATCGCCAGTCGAGTACGATTTCAGCGCGGCAGCGCCGAGCCCGGCTTTGGGCCGTGCTCGTCGTTGACCATGCGGATGTACAGCTTCGCGCTCTTGTTCTCCGGATCGACCTTGAGCACTTCCGTCCACTCGACGAGCGCGGCGTCGCGGCGGCCGAGCGAGAACAACGTCACGCCCAGGTGGATGCGCGCCGGGATGAAGTCGGGCCGCAGCTTCTTCGCGTGCTCGAACTCGGCGACGGCGGCGTGAAACATGCCCATGTCGCGATACACGTTGCCGAGCCGCACGCGCAGATCGGCGAACTCGGGGCACAGATCGAGCGCCTTCGAATATTCGCGCACGGCTTCATCGAACATCGCGAGCCCGGCGTACGCGGCGCCGAGATCGGCGTGCATGTTGGCGAGCTTGCCGCGCGCGAAGCGATCGAGCGCGTTGGGTTGACCGACCGACGCCGACACGGCACGCGTGTAGACCTCGCGCGCGCGCTCGTACTTGCCGCGGTCGTTGTACGTCACCGACAGGTTGAGCGCGGCTTCGGTGTAGCGCGGGTTCAAGCGCAGCGCGTTTTCGAACGCTTCTTCGGCGTCGGAGAACCGGCCTTGCGAGTGATAGATCACGCCGAGCATGTTGTAGAGGTCGGGGAAGCTCGGGCGTGCCGACGCGGCTTCGGCCAGGAACGGCTCGGCGCGTTCGTACTCGTTCGCGTTGTAGTGCTCGCGTCCGAGAGCGATCAGCTGCTCGACTCTATCGGCCATTCCTGTGAGCGTATCAGTGCGGCGCGCCGGGCGGGGGCGGGTGCGCCGGCCCGGTCGGCAAGCTCGCGATCGCGGTCTTGGCCTCGTCGGCGCGCGGGCTCTGCGGGAACCGCGCGACGAGCTCGCTCCACGTCAGCTTGGCGCGGTCGGGCATGCCGACGGCGACGTACGCGCGGCCGAGCAGCCACAGCGCTTCAATGTCGTAGCCGACGCCGCGATAGCGCTCGAGCAGGCGGCGCAGGCGCAGCACGGTGCCCATCGGCTTCTTGCGATCCCAGTAGTAGCGCGCGACGTACCACTCGTGGTCGGCGAGTCGCTTGCCGACCGCAACGACGATGTCCTTCGCGCGCTGGCGATACGGCGAGTCGGGGTACTTGTCGAGGAAGCTCTTGAGCTCGTTGCCGGCGTCCTCGACCGACGACTGATCCTTTTCGTACGACGGCGGGAACAGCCAGAAGTCGCTCGGCAGCTGCTTGTAGTACGCCTCGCCGATCTTGTACGACGCGTAGCCGTTCGCGACCATCTCGTGGGTCGGGTGAAACTTGATGAACAGGCGGTAGCTGTCGATCGCCTCGAGGTACTGCTCGGCGCCGAACTGCGCGTCGGCGAGCCGGAGCTCGGCGAGCACCGCGAACTTCGAGTACGGGAACCGCGACTTGATGAAGCTGAAGTACTTCGACGCCGCGATCCAATCCTTGGTATCGAGCTCTTTCTCGCCCTTTTCGTAGTTGCGCTGCGCCGACACCGAGTACTGCACGGCAGCGGTGCCTTTGTTGGCGCCGCACGCGCAGGCCAGCGCGAGCATCGAAATGACCAAAAGCCGCGGAATCATCGGGGGGAACGTCAGCTTCTACACCGCGCCCAGACTGCGCGCAATGCCAGGGTTGGACCCGACGCGGTGCGCGAGGGTTGCCTGTATAACTCGCATCATGCGCTTGCTCGCGTTTGCCTTGTTGACCGCATGTGGCGGAAGTACCAGTCAGATCTCGATCGGACCGCCACCGCCGCCGACCACGAGCGGTGTCTACGCCGGGCCGTTGTGCGCCGGCGACCATTGCAGCTGCCACGACGACAGCAAGGGCGGCGATGGTGGGGCAGGCGTCCCGCTCGATGCCGACCACAAGCGGTTCGAGATCCGGCTCAAGTCGCCGCAGGCGCTGTGGGCGACCGTCGGTCAGGCGCACATGTACAAGAGCGTCGAGCGCGCCGAGGCGTGCTTTTACGTCGATCTGCCCGCCGGCGACACCGCGGTCGAGCTGCGCGCGAGCGACAAGAACGGCGCGGCCGGCGCGTGGGAGATCCACGAGCTCGGCACGAAGACCAAGAGCTACTACGACACGTTCGTCTTCAACTGCGGCGTGCCCGGCGTGTGCTCGTTCGACGAGCTCGACGCCAACAAGGCGCAGTACCAGCAGCTCGCGAAGAACCTGCGCGACACGTGCGGCTCGACGAAGGTCAAAGGCCTGGCGTGGGACACCGGCCACGCGCCGGATCAAGCGCACCCCAACGATCTGCTCGTCCGGCTGCACCTCGATGTCTACAAGTTCGCGCCGTGGAAAGAGCACGGCGATCCGAGCTGCGGCCACGGCAAGCCGCCGGGCGACGGCAGCGACGCGAGCGACGCGCCGACCGACGACGGGAGCGACGCCCAGCCGTGAGGATCGGCGAGCTCGCGAAGCGCGCGAACGTCACGCCGCGGACGATCCGCTACTACGAGAGCCTCGGCCTGCTGCCGCGCAAACGCGCGAGCGCGCAACGCAGCTACGACGAGACCACCGTCGAACGCTTGCGCAAGATCGATCAGCTCAAGACGGTCGGCCTCGAGCTCGACGAGATCGCCGGCGTGATCGACCTCTATTTCACCGATCCGAGCCATCGCGCGCCGAAGACGAAGATCATCGGCCTGTTGCGCGCGCACCTCGCCGACGTCGACGGCAAGCTCGCCGAGCTGCGCTCGCTCCGGACCGAGCTCGCGAAGCACATCAAGCGATTCGAACGCTGGCTCGCCGAAATCTGACGTTAACGTCAACGTCAAGTTTGTGGTAGCTTGCTGCCATGACCGAACAGATCGGATTCATCGGGCTCGGCTTGCTCGGCACGCCGATGGCGACCAACCTCCTCGACGCCGGCTATCAGCTGCGCGTCTTCAATCGCACGGCGAGCAAAGCCGACGGCCTGGTCGCGCGCGGTGCGACGCGTGTCGATCACGCCGCCGACGTCGCCGAGCGCGGCGGCATCGTCGTCAGCTGCTTGTGGGACAGCGCGTCGGTCGACGAGGTCGTGCGCGGAGGGCTGCTCGAGCGCCTCGGCAGCGGTGGCCTGCACATCTCGATGGCGACGATCGCACCCGCGGCATCGCGCGCGCTCGCCGACGCGCATCGCGCCGCCGGCGTGAGCTACGTCGAGGCGCCGGTGTTCGGCCGGCCCGAAGCCGCGGCGAACAAGCAGCTGCAGATCTGCATCGCCGGCGCGGCCGCCGACAAGCAGCGCGCCCGCGCGATCCTCGTCGCGCTCGGCGGCAAGGGCATCTTCGATTTCGGCGAGCACTTCGGCAGCGCGCTCGTCTGCAAGCTCGCCGGCAATTTCATGATCAGCTCGGCGGCCGCGAGCATGACCGAAGCGATCGCGGTCGCTCGCGCGGAGCAGGTCGATCCGCGGCTCGTCGTCGACATGCTGACGTCGACGCTGTTCGCCGCGCCGCTGTTTCAGACGTACGGCAAGTTGCTCGTCGACGGCAAGACGTCGTTCGGCGCGAGTGGGATTCCGCACAAAGACCTCGGCTTGCTCGGCGATGCAGCCGTCGCATCGGGCACGACCGCGCCGCTCGCCGGGTTTTTGCGCAAGTTGCTCCGCCCCGAGTAGGCAACCTCGCGCTCAGCGCCGCGGTCGATAGCGCTAGGATGCCGATGATGCGGAAGGCGTTCGTGCTGTGCGTCGCCGCATGCGGGTCGGGCTCGCCGTCGCCCGATGCGGGAACGCTGGATACGATCACGGTCGAGCCATCGCCGATCACGTTGACCGCGGAGACGTCGCCGCCGATGCAGCTCTCCGCCACGCTCGACGGTGAGGACGTCACACCGGAAGCGTTTTGGACGACCTCGGATCCGAGCATCGCGACGATCGATGAATTCGGTGCGGTCACGGCGATCGCCGTCGGCACCGCGACGATCACCGCGAACGTCGGCGGCACGACGGGCTCGGCGTCGCTCGTCGCGATCGATCCGACGCTGGTCGTCGCGTGCACCGACTCGGAGCTGCTGTTTTACGATGCGTTCGCGACCGGCAGCGCGACGCCGTCGCACACGCTCGTCGGCTCGCACGGCAGCAACGGGGTTTATTGGCAACTCGCGAGCGACGGCTCGACGCTCTACGTCACGGATGCGATGTCCGCCGAAGTCGATGCGTGGTCCATCGACGCCGAGGGCGGACCGGCGACCGTGATCGCCGGCACCAACACCCAGCTCGACGATCCTCGCGGCATCGCGATCGCCAACGGCCAGCTCTACGTCGGCGGCTCGAACCAGATCGACGTCTACGATCTTCACGACAGCGGCGACATCGCGCCGGTGCAGATCATTCGATCGTCGGTCGGCTCGATCTCGCCGATCGCGCTCGCCGCGAGCGGCAGCGATCTCTACGTCGCCGACGACGTCGCCGCTCGGATCGAGGTGTTCCCGCTCGGCGCGTCGGGCAGCGTGATGCCGAGCCGCGAGATCGCGTCGCCGCTGTTTCGCGATCCCCGCGGCATCGCGGTCGGCTCGAACGGCGAGATCTTCGTCGCCGACGCCGGCAGCGATGACGTGCCACCTGCGATCGATGTGGTCGTCGACACCGATTCCGAATCGATCTCGGAGCTGCCGATCCGCCGGATCGCGGGGCCGACATCGGCGGCCGACCACGGCCCGATGCAGCTGCGCTTGCTCGGGGCGTCGCTGTATTTCGCGAGCTCGCTCGACAACGCCATCGTCAGCGTGAGCGCGCAAGCAACCTCGGATGCGCCCGCGGCAACGCGGCTCGAGCTGCCGTGCAGCCCGCGCGGATTGTGGTTTTTCTGATGCGATCGCTTGCAGTCGTTGCGCTCGTCGTCGCGTGCGGCAACAACGCGGCCGTGATGGACGCGTCGTTCGGCGATGATGACGCGGTGCTCGACGATGCCGTCCCGTGCGACCCGTTGACCTCGTGCGGCGGGAGCTGCGTCGACATCACCGCC
>DASXEF010000563.1:0-2526 GCA_036490255.1 Kofleriaceae bacterium | reverse complement strand
AACGAGCGCTCGCCGAACGCGAGCGAGAAGCGCTTGTCGTCGCCATCGTGCGCGGTGAACAGCACGTCGGCGCCGAGGTTGCGAAACGTGCGCGCGCCGTACGGATCGTCGATCGGAAAATCGTCGAGCGCGAACAGGCCGAAGCCGAGGCCGACGGGTCGATCGCCGATCGGATGCACCCAGCGCAGATCGCCGCCGACGAGCGTGACGTCTTCGGACGGGACTTGCGAGTTCACCGCGATGCGCGTGAGGTCGCTTAGCTCGAGCGCGTAGCTGCCGCCGAGTAGGTCGCCGCGCTTGTCGGTGCGCGCGCCGATGCGGATCACCGGCGCGCTGATCGGCGGCGTATCGAGGCCGGGCCCGGTCTCGACGCGTTGCACGTTGGTGTCGTATTCGGCGCCGGCTTCGCCGGTCACAGTCCACGGGCTCGCATGCGCCGCGTGGCTCCAGCCGAACACGGCCGCGGCCACCACAACGCGACGCATGGCCGCATCGTATATGACCGCAGGCCGTGGTAGGGCAGGGCATGCGCGCCTCGCTCGCTCTCGTGCTCGCTATCGTGATCGGCGCCTCGTTCGGCTGCCAAGGTGACCCGCAGAAGTGCGAGCAGGCCGTGCGCAATTACACGTCGCTGGTGTTCTGGGCGTCGGCGGATCGCGAGATCGGCAGCGCGGCGCCCGAGAAGCAAGAGGCGATGCGCAAAGCAAAGCTCGTCGAGTACAACAAGCAGCTCGACCGCGGACTGCCGACGATGGTCAGTCAGTGCCAAGCTGCGCACAACACCGACACCATCGATTGCATGGTCGCGGCGAAGACGGTCGACGAAGTGAAGGCCTGTGAGAAGTAGCCGCTGCGTGGCATGCTCGTAGCGTGGACGTTTCTGGCCCGCCGCGCGTCGACACGCTCGCGCGACGCGTACGTTGGTTCGACGCGTATCGCCACCAGCTAGCGATCGGCATCGCGATCGCGTTCGGCCTGTTCGGCTGGCTGATCGTGCCGCACATGCTCGGGCCGGACTGGCCGCCGATCTTCGTGCGGTTCTTGGCGACCGGCGCGGCGCTGCTGCTCGCCGTCGTGGTCGAGGTCGGCCTCGCCGGCGTGCTCGCGGTGTGGGAAGCCGAGCACGATCGGCTGATTCGCGAGCATCGGCTGCCGCCGGCGCGCTTGTTGCGGCGACGCTAGACCACGCGCGAGCGCGCTTGCTCGTCGGCCGCGCGAACGAGCGCGATCACGGCGCGCTGACGCAACGTCGCGGCGGAGCTCACGACGACATAGCGGTGCACCTTGCCGCGGCCTTCGAGCAGCTCGTCGGGATCCGGCAACGCCGCCGCCCCGGCAAGGCCGAGCTTCACGCCGGCTTTGCTGACGATGATCGTGCCGACCATCCCCTTGTAACCGTGCGTGTAGCCAAATCCGATGTACGGGCCGGCGTTGTCGATGGTCTCGACACAATCGGGCAAGAGCTTGCGCAGCGCCGTTCGCGTTTGCGTCGCGAGCGTGCGCACGGCGTCGGGATACGGCGCGATCGCTTCGGCAAACGTCCTCACCATACGAACGTCTTACACCGAAAAGGCAAACGACCCGCACGAGGCGGGTCGCGGAGCGAAGCTCCTCCGTACAACGACCTCTTTAGAAGTCCATGCCGCCCATGCCGCCCATGCCGCCCATACCGCCACCGCCGCCACCGGCCGGAGCCGGCGCGTCCTTCTTCGGACGCTCGGCGATCATCGCCTCGGTCGTCAGCAGCATCGCCGCCACGGAGGCCGCGTTCTGCAGCGCCGTACGCACGACCTTGGTCGGGTCGATCACGCCGGCCTTGACGAGGTCGGTGTACTCGAGCGTCTGCGCGTTGAAGCCGAAGCCTCCCGAGCCCTCTTTGACCTTCGACACAACGATCGAGCCGTCGACGCCCGCGTTCGCGGCGATCTGACGCAGCGGCTCTTCGATCGCGCGACGCACGATCGACACGCCGAACTGCTGCTCGGCCGAGACTTTGACCTTCTCGAGCACGTGCTGCGCGCGGAGCAGCGCGACGCCGCCGCCCGGCACGACGCCTTCTTCGACGGCCGCGCGCGTGGCGTGCAGCGCGTCTTCGACGCGAGCCTTCTTCTCCTTCATCTCGACCTCGGTCGCAGCGCCGACCTTGATCACGGCGACACCGCCGACGAGCTTCGCGAGGCGCTCCTGGAGCTTCTCGCGATCGTAGTCGCTCGTCGTCTCCTCGATCGTCTTGCGGATCGTCTTCACGCGCGCGTCGATGTCGGCTTTCTTGCCGTGGCCGTCGACGATCGTCGTGTTGTCTTTGTCGATCGTCAGGCGCTTCGCGCGGCCGAGATCGTCGAGCGTGAGGTTCTCGAGCTTGAGGCCGAGGTCCTCGGTGACGGCCTGGCCGCCGGTGAGCACCGCGATGTCTTTCAACATCTCTTTGCGGCGATCGCCGAAGCCGGGCGCCTTGACGGCCGACACGTGCAACGTGCCGCGCAGCTTGTTGACGACGAGCGTCGCGAGCGCTTCACCGTCGACGTC
>DASXEF010000487.1:0-2019 GCA_036490255.1 Kofleriaceae bacterium | reverse complement strand
ACGTCGGTGGCCGGCGAGACCACCGAAGCTATCGTCCGCCCCGGCTACTGATCGCCGTGGTATCCACGACGGTCTAGTGGAGACCGTCGCGTTTCTGCACAGCACCGGCGATCGTCACGCACAGATCGTCGGTGGCCTCTCGGTGCTCGAGCGTCGCATTCGCGAGCTCGCGAAAGCCGGCGCGCAGCGCGCGATCATCGCGGCCACGCCGGTCGACTTCGCGCGACCGATGCCGATTCCGATCCAGTTCGTGCCGGTCGGATCACCGGTGCCGGCTGGCGCGCGGGTCGAGCGAGCCGACGTGCTCGTGGGTATCGAGATCGTCGACGAAGCCGCGCGCGAGAACGCCGAGTGGAAGCTGATCCGCGGCATGAACAAGTCGTTCGAGGGGCCGGTCGACGCGCTGATCAACTGGCGGTTCTCGATGCGGATCACGCGGCAGCTCGCGAAGCGATCGCTCGCGCTCACGCCCAATCACGTGACGATCACCGCGATCGTGATCGGCTTGTTGGCGTCGCTGATCGCGAGCCGCGGCGGGTATGTTCATCTCGCGATCGCCGGCGTGATGCTCGAGCTCAACTCGATCCTCGACTCGTGCGACGGCGAGCTCGCGCGGCTGCGCTTTCAGTACTCGAAGCTCGGCCAGTGGCTCGATAATCTGTCGGACGACATCGTCGACAACGTGTTTCTGATCGCGGTCGGTCACGCGATCGGCGGCGTCTGGGCCACCGTGGGGCTCGCCGCCGCACTCGGTCGCGTGCTGGTCTCGGTCGTGACGTACGTATCGGTGTATCGGCGGACGGGCACCGGCGACGTGTTCGCGTTTCGCTTTTGGTTCGAGACCGACAAGGCAACTGCCGACGACGTTTACGATCCGAAAGCGATCACGACGTGGCTGCGCTCGTTCGGCCGGCGCGACACGTTCGTGTTCGTGTGGATGCTCGCGTTGCTCGTCGGTGTCCCATATTGGGTCGTCGCGCACGGCGCGGTGATCGCCGCGGTCAACGTCGCGTTGCTCGTGCTTCACTTCACCGTGGGTCGGCGTAGTCTCGCTGCATGAAGTATCTGGTGGTCGCGCTGGCCATCGCGCTCGGTGCGTGCGGCACGAGCAACACCGGCGAGCCGATCGCGGGCGACAAGTGCGAGCGCGCGTTCGTGCGGATGTTGCCCGTGCTCCAGCGCATCACCGCGCGCAACCCGCGCCGCGACATCGAATCGTGTCGCGAAGCTGCGGCTCGCGATCCGGCGCGCGCAGCGTGGGTCGACTGCATCTTGAGCATTCCCGCGGGTCAGATGACCATGCAGACGATCCAGGACTGTCAGGGCAAAGATCGCCAGGCGCGCGGCGGAGCGGCGACGCCATCGCCATCGCCATCGCCGTCATCGACCTCGTCGACGGCGACGTCATCATCGGCGCCGGCTTCGAGCGAAGTCAGCCGTTGAGCTCGCCGCGCCGGCGCAGCTGCCACATGTAGTGATACGGATTCTCGCGGATGAAGCCGCGCGAGATCACATCGACGTGCTTGCGCATCAGCTTGGTGATGCGACCGGCGGTGTACGGATAGCCGAGCTCCCAGTGGTGCTCGGCGATCGGTTTGTGTCGCCACGGCAGCATGAACTTGTGGCCGAGCGTGAAGTGGTGATCGCCCCACCAGAACGCTAAGCGCACGCGCAAGCCGCGATACGGCAGCGACACGAACAGGTGCGGGCTCGCGCGCCGGGCGAGGCTCGCGATCGCGGGCTCGAGCTCGTCGAACGGCAGGTGCTCGAGCACTTGAAACGCGCACACCGCGTCGAACACGAGGCCCTTCGGCAATGCGTCGTCGAGCTTCGTGATGTCGCCGACGAAGTCGACATCGCGCGTGTGATCGATGTCGAGCGTCTTGACCTCGATGCCGGCGGCGCGCAGGTAGCTGCGGAACACGCCGCTGCCGGGACCGACCTCGAGGACCGTCTTCGGCCGCACGGCGAGCACGGCGCGGATCTGATGCCAGTACGACATCCAACGTTCGGCGTCGT
>DASXEF010000486.1:0-7100 GCA_036490255.1 Kofleriaceae bacterium | reverse complement strand
GCCGGCGTTCTCGGTGATGAGCTTGAACCGCGCCGCGACGTCCCTGCCCATGAGATCGCTGATCACCTGATCGGTCAGCAATTGCTCGCCGTCCTTCACCGTGACGCGCAGCGCCTGGCGTGTCTTCGGATCGAGCGTCGTCATCTTGAGCGTGTCGGGGTTCATCTCGCCGAGGCCTTTGAACCGCGTGATGTTCGGCTTCGCGTTGCCCTTGACGTGCTCCTTGAGCAGCCGCTCCTTGTGCAAGTCGTCGAGCGCCCAGTACGTCTGCTTGCCGATGTCGATGCGATACAGCGGCGGCTGCGCGAGATAGACGTGGCCGTGCTCGATCAACGCGCGCATGTGGCGGAAGAAGAACGTGAGCAGCAGCGTCGCGATGTGGTGGCCGTCGGCGTCGGCGTCCATCAGCAAGAAGATCTTGCCGTAGCGCAGCTTGCCGACCTCGATCTGCTCGCCCATGCCACAGCCGAGCGCCGACACGATGTCCTGGAGCTCCTTGTTCGCGAGCAGCTTCTGACCGCTCGCTTGCTCGGCGTTGAGGACTTTGCCGCGCAACGGCAGGATCGCCTGGGTGTCGCGGTTGCGGCCTTGCTTCGCCGAGCCGCCTGCCGAGTCGCCCTCGACGAGGAACAGCTCGCTCTCGTTCGGATCGGTCGACTTGCAGTCGGAGAGCTTGCCCGGGAGGTTGAGCCGGTGGCTGATCGCGGTCTTGCGCGAGACCTGCTGCGCCGCACGGCTCGCTTCGCGTGCGCGCGCGCTGATGATCGTGCGTGCGACGACCGCCTGCGCCCAGTTGCTGTTCGCGTTGAGATAGTTCTCGAGCGCCGGGCGAACCAAGCCTTCGACCTGGCCCGCGACCTCGGGGTTGTTCAAGCGGTTCTTGGTCTGGCTCTGGAACTGCGGATCGTGGACGTAGGTCGACAACACGGCGACGACGCCTTCGCGAATGTCCTCGGCCGTCAGCGTCACGCCTTTCGGATCGAGCTTGTGCGTCGCGATGTAGTTGCGGATCGCTTTGACGATCGCCGAGCGTAGGCCGGCATCGTGCGTGCCGCCGTCGGGCGTTGGCACCGAGTTGACGTAGGTCTTGATCGCGTCGTCGGTGCCTTCGGTCCACTGCATCGCGAGCTCGAGGCCGAGCTTCGCATCGGCGTCTTGCTTCTCCATGTAGAACACGGCGCCGTTCGGCGGAACTGCGGGCTTGTCGCGGTCGGCGACGAGCTTCGGCAGATATTCGGCGATGCCCTGCGGATGGATGAACGTCTGCGTGGCCGGTGGCGACTGTGTCTCGTCGACGAACACGATCTCGAGGCCGCCGTGCAAGTAGCTCTTCGACTCGAGGCGATCGGCGATCACCGCCGGATCGAACTTGAGCTTGCCGCCGAACACGTCGTCGTCGGGAGAGAACGTGATGATCGTGCCGGTGCCACGCGCGCCGCCGAGCTTCTTGAGCTTCCCCTTCGGTTCTCCCCGCGAGAACT
Source organism: Kofleriaceae bacterium (assembly GCA_036490255.1). Classification (GTDB taxonomy): domain Bacteria; phylum Myxococcota_A; class Polyangia; order Haliangiales; family Haliangiaceae; genus JABFXX01. The sequence goes on along the minus strand of DASXEF010000486.1, from coordinate 5,619 downwards.
GCATCTCGAAGCGCTCGCCGTCGCGCTTGACCTGAGCCGTGAGCTCGCTCGATAGCGCGTTGACCACGGCCGCACCGACGCCGTGCAAGCCGCCCGAAGCGATGTAGCCCTTGCCGCGCTCGAACTTCGCGCCCGAGTGCAGCGTCGTGAAGATCACCTCGAGGGCGGGCTTCTTCGGTTTCGCCATCAGGTCGACGGGAATGCCACGGCCGTTGTCCTCGACCGTCGCGCTCTTGCCATTCTTGTGCAGCGTCACTTCGACCTTCGTCGCGTGCTTGCTGATGACCTCGTCGATCGAGTTGTCGACGATCTCCCACAACAAATGGTGATAGCCGTCCTTGCCGGTGCCGCCGATGTACATGCCCGGCCGCTTGCGCACCGGATCGAGGCCCTCGAGCAACTGGATGTCTTCGGCCGTGTACTTGCCCGTCTGCGCCATCTCAGTTCACTCCTTGGCCGCCCTCGGCGTTCGCCAGAGGTTGGATCGTGACGGGTTTGGACACGGCGACCAGCGTCGCCTTCTTGACGACCTGATGGCCCTTGCCGCCGCGCGCGCTGACTTGTTTCGAATCGGCCTTCTGCGAGTAGTCCTTACCGCTCTTCTCGGCGTGCAGCACGAGCACGTCGCCCTTGCCGCCCGCGATGAAGCCGATCACCGCGTCGTCGTCGGCGACTTTGATCACCGTGACGCCGCGGCCGGGTCCTTCGAGCTTCGCGATCTCGTCGGCCTTGCAATGCAGCACGTGGCCATCGCGCGTCGCGGTGACGACGACGTCGCCGTCGTTGCACGACACGACGCCGAGCACTTCGTCGCCGTCTTTCGGCTTCGCGTAGCGACGGCCGGCCTTCGTCGTGACGTCGGTGTGCGCCGCCATCGCGAAGCGCAGGCCGAAACCTTGCCGCGTGACCGCGAGCATCGTCTCGGGCACGAGCGCGCGTGGATCGAGCGTCAGCGCCGCGACGATGCGCTCGCCGTCGCCGAACTTGAAGTATTTCTGCGCCGGATCGCCGTAGCCGGTCGTCGCGGCGATGTCGTTGATCTTGATGACGTACGCCGACCCGCGGTTGGTCAGGAACATCACCTTCTCTTTCGTCGAGCCCGGCAGCACGTGCGTGACGGCGTCGCCTTCGCGCGTGCGCGTTTGCGCCGGATCTTTGATCTCGCGGACGCGCTTGATCCAGCCGTCGTGCGTGACGATCACGTTCGCGTCTTCTTCGACGATGAACGCGTCGGCGTCGAACTCTTGCTCTTCACCGACGCCGCCGGTCTTCGTCCGCCGCGGCGAGCCGAGCGTCTTGGCGACTTCTTCGAGCTCGCTGCGCACGACGTCGAGCAGCTTGTCCTCGCTCTTCAACAGCTTCTGGATGCGCTTGGCCTCGGTCGACTTCGCGTCGAGCTCTTGGCGGATCACGTTGATCTCGAGCTTGGCGAGCCGATACAGCTTCAATTCCAGGATCGCGTCGGTCTGGATCTCGTCGAGCTTGAACCGCTTGATGATCTTCGTCGCGGCGTCGTCTTTGCCTTCACTCGCGCGGATGATCTTGATGACCTCGTCGAGCGCGTCGAAGATCGTGACGAAGCCGTCGAGGATGTGGATGCGCGCTTCGAGCTGGCGCAGCTGGTACTGGAAGCGGCGCTCGGTCGTGATGATGCGAAAATCGAGGAAGTGCTCGAGCATTTCCTTGATGCCGCACTTCTTCGGCTGCGGCGGCGCGGTCGACGGCACGCCGCCGTCTTCGAGCAATTCCGGCGGGACCAAGCACGTCAGGTTGACGTGGAAGCTCTGCTGCAGCGGCGTGTTCTTGTAGAGGTACGCCATCACCAGCTCGGGATCGGCGTCCTTCTTGATCTCGAGCACGATGCGCGCTTCCGTCGTCGACTCGTTTCGGACGTCGAGCAGGAACGGCAGCTTGCGCGAGATGATCACGTCGGCGATCCGCGCGACGAGATCCGACGTCGACACCGCGTACGGCACGCTCGTGATCACGATGTCGGGTGAGCCGCGCTTCTGCGCCTCGAGCTTGTACTCGCCGCGCACGCGCAGCGGGCCGGTGCCATCCTTGTAGATCTGGCGCAGCTCGACTTTGTTGTTGAGCAGCTGGCCGCCGGTCGGAAAATCGGGGCCTTTGATGTGCGACATCAGCTGCACGTGATCGATCTTGCGATCTTTCGACAGCGCGATCGTCGCGTCGACGATCTCGCGCAAGTTGTGCGGCGGAATGTTCGTCGCCATGCCGACCGCGATGCCGGTCGAGCCGTTGACGAGCAAGTTCGGATACTGCGCGGGCAGCACGACCGGCTCTTCGGCCGTGCCGTCGTAGTTCGCGCGCATGTCGACGGTTTCGAAGTCGAGCTCGGCGAGCAGCGCCATCGCCGGTGGTGCGAGGCGGCACTCGGTGTAGCGCATCGCGGCCGCTTCATCGCCGTCGAGCGAGCCCCAGTTACCGGAGCCGTCGACGAGCGTCATCCGCATCGCCCAGTCTTGCGCGAGCCGGACCATCGTCGCGTAGACCGCGGTGTCGCCGTGCGGATGGTAGCGACCGATCACGTCGCCGACGACCTTGGCGCTCTTGCGATGCTTCGCGTCGGGGCGCAGGTGGTTGTCGTGCAGCATCGCGTAGAGGATGCGGCGCTGCACCGGTTTCAGACCGTCGCGCACGTCGGGCAACGCGCGCGACGTGATCACCGACAGCGCGTAGTTGAGATAGCGCCGGCGCGCTTCGACTTCGAGCGATGCGTCGAACGTGCCGGGCGTTCCGGATCCTGCGCCGCCACCACCGCCCGCGCCGCCGCCGCTACCACCGCTGCCGCCGCCACGACCGCGGCGCTCCTTGGCCCCCGACTTTCCAGACGGCTTTCCAGACTTCGCTGCCATGTCGTGTCGCGCACCTTGCCCCGAGTCGGAAAAAAGTTCCAGCTGCTCGCGAGAAGGCAGATCGCTTGGTGGGGTTGCCATCGGGGTTTGACCTCGGTCCGTGCCGAAAAGTGGGGCCGCAAAAACAGCCGTGATATTGCTGGCGTCTCGAGCCCATGGTCCGTAGACGCACGGCGCCGCGCAAGAAAAGGGCGGCCTACGCAAAGCTGGATTCCGCAGCACCCGCGAGGCGAGGTGGCGCCGCGGTGATCGTTGTCTTGGCGGGGCTCGTCCTGCTCAACCTCTATGTCTTCGTGTGGGACAAGAAGTCGGGCGTGAGCGCGATCAAACAGCAAGCGCTCGCCGGCAGTGCCACGCCAGCGATGACGATCCCCGCGCCGCCGCTCGTGGCAGCACCGGTCCCGGCGCAGGTAAACGCCATCACCGGCGTCGTCGCCAAGTCCGACACGCTCGGCCGGCTGCTCAAGCGCAGCGGGCTCTCCGGCGCCGAATCCGACGAGGTGATCCGCGCGCTTTCGAGCGTGCTCGATTTCAAGGCGATCAAGGCCGGTGCGCCGTACCGGATCGAGCGTGGCCCCGACGGGCACGTCACGCGGTTCGAGCTCGATCTGTCGAAGAATCACCACGTCCAGGCCGTGCGCGACGCCACTGGCGCGATGACCGGGTCGACCTAACGATCGATCTGATGCCTTGCCTGCGTGCGGCTTCCTCGTCATGCTTGAGAGGTGGTGAAGCTGCTCGTCGGTCTCTTGAAAGGCGCGGTGATCGGCGCCGCGATCGGCTACGGCGCTGCGCAGATCGGGTTTGGCGATGGCGCGGCGGCGTGGCTCACGTACGGCGTGGTCGGCGTCCTGGTCGGTCTCTTGGTCGGGCGCCCGCTGTGGTCGCTGATCAAAGACGCGGGCGCGACCAGCTGGGTCTCGGTGCTCAAAGCGGCATTCGGATTTGGCGTCGGTTGCGGCCTGTACGCGTTGATCGCGAAAGTTTGGGCTCCAAACTTCCAGATCGCCGGCTATTCGGCGATGTGGTCGCCGTTCGTGGGCGGCGCGATCGGCGCGGTCTACGGCGGCTTCGTCGAGCTCGACGACGCGATCGGCGGCCCGTCCGCCGACGACAAAGCCAAGGCGAAATCACAGGTTCCGCCGACGGCCCCGAAGCGCGACAAGTCTGGCAAAAAACCCGAGTAGCCAGGCTGCTCGCGCTGCTCCACGCAGCGGCGAAATTCTACGTATTTAGGCCGGCACGTTCCGTGATAGGACACCCGGCATGCGCGTCCGTCTCTTCGTGATCGGCCATCTGCTGCTCGTCGCGATCGCGGTCGTCGGCTCGATGTAATTCGAGGGGCTCGATCTGATTCGAGCCCGAGCCTAAGGCGAAGCCTGGAGCCCGAGCCCGATCTTCTGGCCGAGTCGCGGCGGATATCGGCGACGCCCGATCTAGAACGCGAACGTCATCCCGACGCGGACCTGATGTGGCTCGGCGGGACCGATCGGCGCCGGCGGCATGATCGGCGTGGGCCGCGTCGCCGGTGCGTCTTCGCCGCGCGATAGATAGCCGATGTCGATCGCGCTCGCCGCGGCCGCGCCGACGACGGCACCGATGACCGCGCCGCCGAGCGCGGCGAACCCGCAATCGTCGTCGTCGCCGTTGTTGCAGCTGCCGCTCGCGAGTCCCGCGCCGGCGGCACCGACGACCATCGGCAGGCCGACGCGCAAGAGCAGGCTCGCGACCGCGCGGCCGTTGTGATGATGGATCAAGTGCACGATCGGTCCGCCGGCGACGTAGAGGCCGAGCCCGATCGTTCCCGCGGCGTCGCCGTCCTCCGATTTCGCCGCCATCGCGAACATCGCGAGCGCCGCGGCGTCGCACAGCGCGGTCTGCAGCCGATACGAATCGGTGTCGCCTTGGTCGACCGGCGCCGATGTTACGGGCGCGGTCATACCCGGTGCATCGGCCCGAGCGGCAGTGGCGGTGGCAACCAGCAGGAGCAGGACGGCCATCGAGCGCATGGGCCCGACAAACAGCAAGCCCCGCGCCGCGCGGCAACTGCCTGATCCGACGTCGTGACTGTTCGATCTTCGGCGCCAACGTGTCTAGAACGCGAACGTCAGTCCGACACGAACCTGATGCGGCTCGGCGGGTCCGATCGGTGCTGGCGGCGCGATCGGCGTCGCCGGCGCATCTTCGCCACGCGAGAGGTAACCGATGTCGATCGCGCTGGCCGCGATCGCGCCGACGATGACTCCAACAGCAGTGCCGGCGATGTCGGAGTCGTTGTCGCAACCGGCGTCGCACTGGCTCTTGCCGGCCGATGCGCCGAGCGCGCCGCCGATCAGCGGCAGCACGACGCGCAGCGCGACGCTCGCGGCCGCGCGCTCGCCGTGATGGTGGAACATGTGCACGATCGGCGCGGCGGCAACGTACGTTGCGAAGCCGATCGCCACGCCGGCATCGCCATCGGATCGCGCCGACATCGCGAACAGCGATAGCGCCGCGACGTCGCACAACGCGGTCTGCAGTCGGTACGAATCGGCATCGCTTGGCTCCGCCGTCGACGGATCGGCGTGAGCGGTGGCAACGAGCAACATCGACCCGACGAGAAATCGCATGCGCTCGACGAACAGCAAGAGCTGCGCCGCGGCGCAACTGCGCGATCGGTCGCGTCAGCTGTCAGGTTTCGGCCCCGGCGGCGACCAAACTGTCGATCAGGTGCTGTGCGTTTGGACGCTCGCGCCGCACGTGC
>DASXEF010000114.1:0-8855 GCA_036490255.1 Kofleriaceae bacterium | reverse complement strand
ATCTTGTTTTGCCCCTGGTCGGTGACGAACAACGTGCCGCCGGTGCTCGAGCCATCCGGCTTGAAGTCGACATCGAAGTCGAGCGACGGATTTGCAGTCACCGGCGCGCCCGCACACGGCGAGCTCGCGCACGCGGCCGTGGTCGTGCCCCACACGGTGACGCCGGTGCCGATCGTCTGCGTTTGCACGACCGACCACACGCCCACGCCCGGCACGGCCATGCCGGTCGATTGCCACTGCATCACGGTCACCGTCGATGGTGTGACCTCGCAGCGGTGCCAGCGTCGCGTCGACACCGCGCGCATCTTGCACAGCTCCATCTGCGAGACGAGCTCGTCTGCGACGTTCATCGCGCTCGCTCCGTACGTCTGCGAGTTGAGCCCGACGAAGATCGCCGATAGCACACCGATGATGACGATGACCACCATGAGCTCGACGAGCGTGAAGCCGCGTTGGTTCTTCATTGACCGTAGTTGAGGCTGTAGCGTTGCGTGTCCCAGCTCGCGACGCAGAACGTGGCGTTGGCGCCGCCGTTGCCGTCCATGTCACACGTCGCGATCGAGTAATACCAACTGCCGGCGAGTAGCGTCGACGTCGGCGCGACGCACGGCGCGGGCGCTGCCGGTGCGGTGGCCGCGGCACCGACGACGACTTGATACGTGCACCTGATCGACGAATCGGTCGGCACCAAGCGCAGCTGCTGCCAGGTCGCGATGCTGTTGACACAGTTGACGTTGAAATCGGCGCCGCTCGGCGTCGGCGATGCCGGGCATTGCGCTTCCGCGATATACGAGCCGTTGCCGATCTCCGACTTGTATTGCTCTTCTCGCGTCGAGATCTCCGTGAACATCGCGCTCAGCTCGGGATCGTATTTCTTGTTGCGTGCGCTCTGCGCCCAGTTCGGGATCACGACCGCTGCAAGCACGCCGATGATCGCGATGACGATCCCGAGCTCGATGATCGTGAAACCCGCTTCCCGCCTACGCGACTCGATCGGTTCTCGCACCGAGCCATGCTAGCACGCGCTCCGACGAGGACGCGATTCCGATGGGGGAGTGATCGGATAGCTAGTGGACCACGTTGCCGTCGACGTCGAGCTCGACGAGCCCACCCGGTCCTACATCACCGCGCGCTGCGAGATCTTTGAGCGCTTCGCGGAGCGTGAGCTGCGCGCCGTTCTTCGAATAGGGCACGCGCCGTTGATCCTTCGGCTTGCTCGGATCATCGACGATCATCTTCGCGTTGCCGTCGCCGACAACCAAGTAGACACCCTGCTTCGGCTTGACGTGGGATTCGGCCGATTGCTTGACCTGTGTAGCGGTGACCTTGTTGACGTGATCGACGTAGCTATTGAAGTAGTCGAGTGGGAGCCCGTAGTACACGAGGCTGCGATATTGCCCGAGCGCCGCTTGCGACGTGGCGAACTTGCCCGGCAGCGCGAGCGTCGCGTTGAGCTTCTCGCGCTCGAGCTCGTCGGGCGTGACCGGCGCCTTGCCACTCGCCATGCCCTGCAGCTCTTTATCGAGCTCGAGCACCGTCTGATACGTCGAATCGGCTTGCACCGGTGCGGTCGCGGTCAACGCACCGAACTGCCGGTTGTACGAGAAGCCGCCGCGCGAGCCGTACGAGTAACCCTTGTCCTCGCGCAGGTTCATGTTGATCCGGCTCGTGAAGCTGCCGCCGAGCACCGCCGACATGATCGTGTTCGCGAAGTAGTCGCCGGCCGTGCGCTTCGGACCCGCCTCGAGGAACATCACGGTCGACTGCGCGGCGTCGCGCACGTCGACGAAAAAGATCCGGCCCGCCATCATCTTCGGCGCCGGCAGCGCCGGCTGCTTCGGCGCGCTGCCCTTCCATTGCGCGAGCGAGCTCTTCGCGAACAGCGCTTCGATCTGCGCGCGCGTCAGATCGCCGACGACGAACAGCCGCGCGTGGTTCGGCTGCAGCCACGTCGCGACGTGATGCTTGCAATCGTCGAGAGTGATCGCCTCGAGCGACGCTTCCGTGGTCACCGCGCCGAGCGGATGCGTCGGGCCGTAGAGCACCGCGCCGACCACGCGGTTCGGGATCTGCGTCGGGTTGCCGCGTGATTGCTTGAGCGCTTCGACGCGGCGCTTGATGCCGCGATCGAAGTCGGAGTCGCGCATGCCGGGCGTGCGCAGCGTGTCGGCGAACAGCGCGAACGTCGCATCGAGGTGCTTCGTCAGCGTCGCGAGCCCGACGCCCTGCGAATCGTCGGTCGCGTACGCGTTGATCTGCGACGCGATATCGGCGAGCGCTTCGGAGTACTGGATCTTGTCGAGCTGCTGCGTGCCTTCGGTCAGCATCGTCATGCACACGCTCGCGAGGCCGTCCTTGCCTTTCGGATCGGTGACCGAGCCGCCGTCGAAGTTGAGATCCATCGACACGATCGGCAGCGCGTGTTGCTCGACGAGGTAGACGTTGATGCCGTTCGGCAGCGCGAACTGCTGCACGGGCGGCAGCTTGAACGCGTGCGGCTCGGTCGGCCCGGGCTGCGTCTTGCGAAAATCCTCGTCGGGAAACACGAGGTTTTGCGGCTGAGCGGTCTGAGTCGCCGGCGGTGCGGGCATGACGGTCTCCTGAGCAGGCGGTGGCGCCGGCGGTAACGCGGGTGGTTGTGGCGCGATCGCGGGCGACGAGCCGCCGCACGCCGCGAGCGCGATGATGAGCAGCGAGCGGTTCACTTGGCACCTGCCTTCGCGACCGGATTGGTGACGACGATGACCTCGTGCTGCGGCGAGAGCCACTGCGCGACCGTCGCGCGGATCTGCTCGGCGCTCGCCTTGCGATAGCGATCGAGATCAAACGCCATCCGATCCGGATCGCCGAGAAACTGGTTGTACTCCTGCAGCACGTTCGCGCGGCTGTTGAGTCCTTCGAGCAAATGGATGTCGTGGCTCTCCTGCGCCGCGACCACGCGCGCGATCTCCTTGTCGCCGAGCGGCTCGCGCGAGATCTTCGCGACCTCGTCGGCGACGATCTGCTCGATCGCGGCGAGGTCGGAGCCCGAGCGTAGCGTCACGGTGATCGAGAACACGCCGGAGAACGTGCTGCCGGATTGGTTGACGCGCACCGATTGCGCGAGCTGCTTGTAGACCAGCGACTGGAACAACCGGCCGGCACCCTCTTCGCCGAGCGCCGACGCCGCGATGTCGAGCTCGGCATCGCCCGGCGCATAGCTCGCCGGCGAATGCCATGCGAACGTGACCTGGCGCAGCTTCGCGAGCGGATCGTCGACGGTGACGGTCGACGAGCTGATCGTCGGCGCGGAGATCTTGACGACGGTCGGCTTCACGCTCGTCGGAAACGTGCCGAACCATTTCTGGACGAGTGCCTTCGCGTCGGCCGGATCGAAATCGCCGACGAGCGCGAGCGTCGCGTTCGACGGCACGTACCAGGTCTTGAAGAAGTTCTTCACGTCGTCGACCGTCGCGTGCACGAGATCCTCGTGCTTGCCGATCGTCATGTAGCGATAGGGGTGCCCCTCAGGGTAGAGCGCAGCGAGCATCGCGAAGCGCGCCGGCGTGTACGGCACGTTGTCGTAGCGCTGGCGTCGCTCGTTGCGCACGACATCGATCTGATTCGCGAGCTCGTCCTTGTCGAGGATGTCGAGCAAGTGGCCCATGCGATCGCTCTCGAGCCACAGCGCGGTCGCGAGCTGATTCGCCGGCACGACCTCGAAGTAGTTCGTGCGATCGGCGTTCGTCGTGCCGTTGATCTCGTCCGAGCCGATCTTGCGCAGCGTGGGGAAGTGGTTGTCGTGGCCGACGTTCTTCGAGCCCTGAAACATCATGTGCTCGAACAAGTGCGCGAAGCCGCTCTTGCCGTGCACTTCGTCGCCGGAGCCGACGTGATACCAGAGGTTGACCGCGACGAGCGGCACGCGCGGATCGGGCGCGAGGATCACCTCGAGCCCGTTCGATAGCGTGAAGCGCTCGAACTTGATCTTCGGATCATCTGCGCGCGCGACGCGCGGCAACGCCAACGCGGCGAGTGCCGCGACCACCACGAGGAGCCTCATGGCGGCGAACCTAACCCGCCTCCGCGCTGTGAGCTATGCTGAGACATGGCGACCGCCGGGCATGCTCGCTACACGTACGCGCAGTACGTCGCCCTCGAGGAGCATAGCGACATCAAACACGAGTTCCTCGACGGTGCGATCTACGCGATGGCCGGCGGCACCGAGGAACATTCGGCGCTCGCTGCGAGCGCGATCGTCGCGCTCGGCGGTGCGCTCGGCGAGCGACCGTGCCGGATCCATACGTCGGATCTGCGCATCTATGTCGAGGCGGTCGGCCTGGCCACGTTCCCCGATGGTGCCGTCATCGGCGGGCCGCTCGATCATCACGCGCCGAGCCCGAAGACGACCGCGCTCAACCCGAGCGTCCTCGTCGAGGTGACTAGCGAATCGTCAGAAGGCTATGACTGCACGACGAAGCTCGATGCGTATCGGACGATCCCATCGCTTCGCGAGTTCATCATCATCTCGCACCGCGAACGCCGGATCACCGTGCACTACCGAACGCCCGAAGGCTGGAAGCTGCGCACCGCGATCACCGGCGGCCGTGTCGCCGTGCCGAGCCTCGAGACCGAGCTCGCCGTCGACGAGATCTATCGCAGCAGCGCGATCCGCTAACGCGCGCGCCAGCGTCCGCCGATCCACACCCAACGTCCGCCGGAGCGATGCCACGCGCCGGCGATCCAGATCGCATCGCGCGGCGCATCGCCGGGCGCCTCGATGCGTTGCGCCGGCATGTCGGCGATGCTCGCGTCACGCCATTGGCCGGCGACCCAGCCGTAGCTCGTGCCGGTCCATTTCCAGTAACCGGGCACCCACGTCGCCGCGGCGCTCGGCTGATCGGGACGCGCCTCGGCGAGCGGCGGCGGTGGCGCTTGCCACGGCGTGTCGGTCGGCTGCGGCGTCGACCGCGGCGACGGGCTCGCGACGGCCTGCTTCGCGATGCGCGCATTCTCGGCCGCGCGATCGCGCTCGAGCTTCGCGACCTCGTCCTTCGACAGCTGCTTCGGCGGCTTCGTCGACGTCACGTGGCGGATCAAGAACACGACGCCGTCGAGATCGTTCGGCTCGACCGACCACAACCGCACCGTCATCGCATCGCCGTGGTGCACGCGCGGCTCGGCGCTCGTGCGCGTGACGTGATAGTCGGCGATCTCCTGCGCGCTGCCGCCGTAGCCCGCGCAGATCGCAGCTTCGTCGTCGCCGGCGCTGCCGCGAAACGTCTGCTCGACGAGCACGGGCTTCGTCGCACTGCCGGCGCTCGCGCCACCCGCACTCGACGTCGCAGATCCCGAACCCGCGGCGGCAACGACGACGGCGCCACCGCCGCCGCCGACGCAGCGCGCGTTGTCGGCGGTATCGCCGAACGTCGACATTTCCGCGGTCGAGCCGATCCAGATCTCGGCGTGGCCGACGAGCCGGCGCGGCGTGCAAGCGACGAGCTCGATGCCGTCGACGGCCGTCGTACCGTCGGCGGCGACGTCGACCTCGAACGGCCCTTGCGCGCACGCCTGCGGCGCCGCGAACACCTGAGTCTGATAGCGAAGATCCGAGCTACACGCGGCGACGACAAGCACGAGCGCAATGCGCATTCACGCGACCGATCCCGAACGGCACGCGTCGATCCTAGCAGCTCACAGCTCGAGCGGCTGCACGCCGAGCACGACGTGCTCGTCGGAGACCGCGTCGAGCCACAGCAAAAGCCGGCGAACTTCGTGATCTGTGACGTCGATCTCGATGATGCGCCGCACGGGATTGCCGGCGAGCGTGCGCGCGATGTCCTGCTCGGCGGTCGACCACGCGGTCGCGAGCGCCGTCGATTTCACCGGCAAGCCTTCGACTTGCACGGACACCCCCATCACGAACTTCGCGAACGCGGGGTTGGCGGCGACGATCTGACCTTGCGGCGTGAGCAGCGCGAGCGGCAGCCGGCAGCCGTCGAAGGCCGTGCGCGCGAGCTCGTCGCGGCGCGAGACTTTGTCGCCTTTGTCCTGACCTTTTTGCTCGATGACGACGCGGCGTTGCTGGCCACCTGCGCTGCGACGCCGGCCGAAGCCGAGCATGTCCATCACCGTGCGCAACTCGTAGATGAACGCCGCCATGTCTTTGTGGCGTTCGGCGGGCCGCTTCGCGAGCGAGTGCAAGATCAGCTTCTCGACCGCGGGGTCGAGCCCTTCGACGGTCTTGCTCGGCGGCTTCGGCTGCTCGTCGAGGTGACCGGCCAAGATCTTCTGCACTGGGCCGTCCCACGGCACGGCGCCGGTGATCAGCTCGTACAGCAAGATGCCGACGCCGTAGACGTCGCTCGCCGGCGACGCGGGCTCGCCGCGAATGCGCTCGGGGGCGACGTAGTGCGGCGTGCCCGACAGCGACGTCGACGCGCGGCTCGCGACGAGCGGGCGCGCGAGCCCGAAGTCGAGCAGCTTGACGACCATCTTCGTGCGCTTCGCTTCGATCTCTTCTTCGCCGATCAAGATGTTTTCGGTCTTGATGTCGCAGTGCACGACGTTCTGGCGATGGATGTAGTGCAGTGCCTCGGCGACCGCGAGCACGATCTCGCATGCCTTGCGCACGCCGATCCGCTTCTCGCGGAACAGGATGCGGTTGAGCGGTTCGCCGTCGACGAACTCCATCACCATGAACATCCCGACCTTCTCGTCCTCGCCGAAATCGACGACGGACGTGATAGCCGGGTGGCTCATCGCAGATGCAAAACGCGCCTCGCGATAGAACAGCTCGCGCGCCTCGTCGGTCTCGGCGACCTGGCTCGAGATGATCTTGAGCGCGAACCGCCGCGACAGATGGATGTGGTTGACCTCGTACACCTTGCCCATCCCGCCCTGGCCGATGCGCTTGACGATCTGATAGCGACCGCCGATCAGCGAAGAGTGCTGCGCGGTGTGGACGCGGATGTTCGCGCTGCGCGCCGGCGGCGCCGGCGAGAACGTGTCGCGCTGACCGCGGCGTACCGGCATCTGCAGCGGGGCTTGCGGCGCTTGCGCGGGTTTGCCGAACCGCGTCGTCGCATCGTTGCGATCGGTGCCGCCGCGCGGTTGCGGTCGCACCGCCGCGGGCCGCGCGCGTGCACCCGACAACGAGCTGCGATTCGGCGCGAGCGCGCGATGATCGATGCGCACCTCGGATGAGTCGTCGTTGATGCTGACCTCGGGAAGCCGCGGCAGCTCGTCCGGGGGCGCCGGCAACGGCAGCGCTGGCGCGCGGCGTCCGGGATTGCGCGGATCGGGCACGCTTGATTGTACAGTAGACTCGGCCGTCGATGCACGAGCTGTGGTCGAGCGCCAGCTACGAGCCCCACCTGCTTTCGCTGCCGTTCGCGTTCGCTCCGGCGGCGATGGTCGTGGTGATCGCGTACGCGATCGTGATGCGCGGCGAGCCGGTGCTGCGCGCGTGGTTGTTCGTCCACTTCGCAGCGCTGATGCCGTACTCGATCGTGATGGCGCTGTCGCCGTCGGTGACGTCGCCGAAAGCCGCGGAAGCACTGTTCCGGCTCGCCGCCGCATTCATCCCGACCGCCGCTGCCGCCGGTGCCGGCTTCCAGCTCGCGCTGCTCCGCAAACGCGCGCGGCTGTTCGCCGCGATCGTCGGTGTGATCGCGCTCGCATGGATCGTCGCCGGCGCCGTGACCGGTGCCGCGGTCGCCGGCGTGTATCGACTTCCGGCCGGGTTGTGGTACGCGAACGCCGGCCCATTCGCGTGGCTCGCGCTGGTCTCGACGATCGCCGTCGCGCTGCCCGGCTTCTTGCTGATGGCGCGCGCCGCGCTCTCGCCGGTGCCGAGCGTGGAGCGCCGCCAGCTGCGCGTGATGCTCGTCGCGAACCTGATCACGTACAGCGGGCTCACCGACGTCGCGCTCGCGTATCACATCGGCGTGTTCCCGCTCGGCTGGCTGCTGTCGGGAATCGGCAGCGTCGTCGTCGTGCGCGCGCTCCTCTTCGAGGACCTCCTGCGCGTGCGCGCCGTCGACACGACCGCGCCGCAATTGCTCTTGCACCTCGCGCTCGCGATCTTGCTCGGCTGGATCGCGCTCGCGCTGCTCGGCGCACACCTCGTGTGGTGGGGCGCCGCTGCGGTCCTCGTCGTCACGTTCGCATCGGTGCGCGTGTTGATCGCGGTGATCGGGCTCGTCGCGCGTGGTGCGCGTGGCAACGAGACCGCGCTCGATCGCTTGCTCGGTCAGCTCGTCACGCGTGCGCGCGGGCTGCGCCACGAGCCCGAAGTCGCCAAGCTCGTCGTCGATATCGTCGAGCTCGGCATCGGCAAGCGCGTCACCGTGCTGATCGCGGCCGACAGCGATTGGGGGTGGACCACCGCCGACGGCGCGCGCTTGGCCGACGACGCCGCACCCGATCCGCTGCTCGGACCGTGGCTCGCCGAACAACGCGGCGTGATCTTCGCGAGCGAGCTCGATCTGCGCACGCCCGACGATCTGCGCGCGCCGCTCGCCGACGTGCTGAGCCGCGCGAAGGCCGGCACGATCCTGCCGGTGACGAACGCCGACGAGCTGCTCGCGCTCGTGCTCGTGCCCGAAGCCGGCGCGCTAGGCACGCGATTGCGCGGCCGCGATCTCGCGTTTCTCGAACGCGCGGGCGAGCGGTTCGGCGAAGCGCTCGTCCACACGCGGATGGCACGCCGCGCCGCCGAACGCGCGACGCTCGCGCGCGAGGTCGATCTCGCGGCGACCGTGCAAGCGCACTTGTTGCCCGGCCGCAGTCCGCACGTGTTCGGCGACGTCACGATCGTCGGCTCGTGGTTGCCGGCGACGCGCTGCGCCGGCGACTTCTGGGCGCTCTACGAG
>DASXEF010000458.1:0-7687 GCA_036490255.1 Kofleriaceae bacterium | reverse complement strand
GCGTTGATCGCGCTCGTGCGCGACGCGGTCGGCAAGGGACCGGGCGAGCTCGTCGAGCTGTTTGCCGGCGCCGGCAACTTCACGCGCGGCTTCGTCGCCGACGGTTGGACCGTGTTCGCGAGCGACGTCGCGCGCTCGGGCAAGCGCGTCGAAGGCGCGGCGTTCAGCGTCGCGACCGCCGAGCACGCGGTCACGCTGCGCACGAAGGCCGACGTCGTCGTGTTGGATCCGCCGCGCGCCGGTGCCGCCGAGGCGATCGACGGCATCATCAAGCTCGCGCCGAAAACGATCGTCTACGTGTCGTGCGATCCGGCGACGCTCGCGCGCGACCTGGGCCGGCTCGTCGCCGCGGGATATCGCGGCGAGCACGCGTGGCCGGTCGATCTGATGCCGCAGACCTCGCACGTCGAGGTCGTCGCGAAGCTCAGTCGGTAACGTGTCACGTGCACGATCGTGACACGAGCACGTCTACGGGTTGTCGGGCAGCTTCGTCGCCAGCGCGCTGACGATGCGGCGCTGATCGGCTTCGCTCGCGAACCAATCGCGCGGGTAGAGCAGGGCACGCGGGCCGAGCTCGACCACGAGCACCGGCGACGCGTGGTTCCACGGCACGCTGCGGCGCAGGAAGTAGACGGCGGTGACGTCGGCGGGCTTGACCACGAGCGGCTTGCCCTTGTGGATGCCGACGGGCAGCGACACGCGCTCGCTCGAGACTTCGATCGTGCCGGCCGGGAACATGAAGCTGCGCGCGAGCTGGTACGCGCGGAACAGGCCGAGCGCGATCATCACGAAGCCGACCCACACCGCGACCGTGCCGAGCTTCCAGACCAGGACGATGCCAAACGCGGTTCCGAAAATCGCCCAGCTGAGCTGGCGCTGGCGCGACGGCTCGAGCTCGACCGATACGTCGCCACGAAGCGGCGCGGCCGGTTCAGCGGACCCAGTCTCGGGTGAGGTCTCGGACACGGACTTGGATCTCGTCGAGCTGGACATTGCAGAGGCGGCGTGCCGAAACGACTTCCTGACCATCTACCACGACGTCGGTGATCGCGCGAGACGAGAGCGCGTAGACCACATTCTTTTCCAGGGCCTGCGCCGGCCATAGCGACGGGTCGTCGATATCGAGCGCGACCAGGTCACAGCGAAATCCGGGGGAAATGCGCCCGATCGGCAAGCGCAGCACACGCCCCGCGGTGCGTGTGCCGAGCGCGAAACAGGTCTCGGCGTCGATCGCCTGGCCGTCGATTCGATGGACCTTCTGTAGTAGCGCCGCCGCGCGCATCTCGTCGAACACGCTGACGCGGTTGTTCGAGCAGCCGCCGTCGGTGCCCAGGCCGACCGGCACGCCGCGCGCGACGAGATCGACGAGATCGGTCACGCCATCGCCTAGGAACATGTTCGAGCCCGGGCAATACGCGAGGCTGCCGCCGCGCTCCGCGAGCAGCGCGCGTTCGCTCGCATCGAACCAGCAGCCGTGCACGCCGATCATCTGGCTCATGTCGACGCCGAGCGCGGCGATCGCGTGCAGCGGCCGCGTGCCGAATCGCTGCAGCGATTGCTCGACCTGATACTGCTCTTCGGCGAGGTGGATGTGCCACGGCTCGCCGGCGTCGCGCGCACAACCGGCGCCGGCTTCGATCATCGCCGGTGTCGCGCCGTGCTGGCTGTGCGGCGCGGGTTGCACGGTCACGAGGTGACGAGCCTTGTCGCGATAGCGCGCGTGCAGCGCCTGGTAATTCGCGATCGCCTGAGGGATCGTCTCGCGATAGCTCGCGGGTGCGCCGTCCCAATCGTAGAAGCAGCGCGCGAGCACGATGCGGATGCCGAGCCGCTTCGCCGCCTCGATCGTGGCGCTCGCGTGGTCGTTGCCCTGCGCGTTGACGTAGTAAAAATCGCAGACCGTCGTCACGCCGTGAAGCAGCATCTCGCCGAACGCGAACAACGCGGCCGTCGCCATGTCGTCGGCCGAGAGCTTCGGCGAGTAGCGATAGAGCGCACGGTCGCGCCACTCGAGGAACGGCAGATCGTCGCCGATGCCGCGCAGCAGCGACTGGAAGCTGTGGTTGTGCGTGTTGATCGTGCCTGGCACCATCGCGCGGTGCGACCAGTCGATATGCCGCGCATTGCCGGCGAGCGGCAGGACCTCGGCGGGGTCCCCGACGGCAACGATCGCGCCGTCCTCGGCCAGCACCGCCGTCGGGCCGCGCGCCCCGCCATCATCGCCGAGCAGAGCTTGGTCGGCTGTGATGACGACGCGGTCCATGCCGCGTTGTAACATCGCTTGAATATGCGGGCTGGCTCCTGCGTATCAATCCAAACGATGCGCGCGATCGTCGCTGTTTTGCTGATCAGCGCGAGCGCGGCCGCCGATCCGATCCTCGCCGCGGCCGACGCGTTCGCGTGCGCGCGCACGAGCGACGGCGCGGTCAAATGCTGGGGCGACGCACCGGGCGGTGCGCGGCCGACACCGACGGCGATCGCCGGCTTTGCCGACATCGCCGGCATCGCCGTGGCGCATGGTCGCGTGCTCGCGTGGACGACGACCGGCGATCTCTACGAGTGGAACGGAGTCGGCACGCTCGAGCGCGTCGCGATCAGGCGCGTCGTCGCCGCGACGGTGAGCAGCGATGCGGCGTGCGCGCTGCGCGGCGATGGCAGTGTCGAGTGCTGGCTCGGCACGAGCTTGCCCGACGACGCGATCGTCGGTGCGACGCAGGTCGCGGTCGCGGGTCATCAAGCGTGCGCGCGCGTCGGCGACGACGTGTCGTGCTGGACGATCGGCCGCGATCCGGCGAAGGCGCAGATCATCGCCGCCGCGCACGGCGCCGTCGCGCTCGCGGCCTCCGATCGCGGCGAGCACGGCGCGATGTTCGTCGCCGAGGTCGCGCATCACGTCGTCGAGTGGACGGTCGCCGACACCGTGACCATGGAGCCGGTGCCCGCGATCGCAGATGCGACCGCGGTCGCGATCGGCGCGACCGAAACCTGCGCGCTCGGCGCGAGCGTGACGTGCTGGGCCGACGATGCGAAGCCGCACAAGGTCGAGCTCGCCGGCGCAAAGGCGATCGCGATCGGCGATAGCGTCGGCTGCGCGGCGATGGCCGATCACGGCGTGCGCTGCTGGGGCGAGCAAGCGGCGGTCGGCAAGGGCGTCGGCACGAACGTCGCGACGCCGGTCGACGCGTCGGGCATCACCGACGCGGTGCAGCTCGCCGCCAGCGGCGAGACCGCATGCGTGCGCCGCGCGAACGGCCACGTCGCGTGCTGGGGCTCGCGGTTGACCGACGACTCGAGCGCGCGCGCGATCGATCTCGCGCCGCGCGACGTGCCCGGGATTGCCGATGCGCGCGAGATCTTCGTCGCGAGGCGCGTCGCGTGCGCACGGCGCGCGAACAATCACGTGTCGTGCTGGGGCTACGATGGCACCGCGATGCGCACGCGGCCGACCGACATCCCCGCGCTCGCACACGCGAGCTGGCTCGGCGTGCTCGAAGCCGACGTGTGCGGGCTCGTCGACGACGCGCTCGTCTGCGGCGCGCGCACCGACACGGCGTTCGCGATCCCGAAGGGCACGACGGCGCTGTGGCGCGGCAGCTGGGATCACGTCGCGTATCAGTGCGCGCGCGTCGCGGCTGCGCCGAAGCTCGCGTGCGAGCCCCACAACCCGATCGACGTCGCGCTCGATCTGAGCGACGTCGCCGCGCTGCAGCTGCCGGTGCGGCAAGAGAATCCGTCGATGTGCGTCGCGAATCACGCCGGCGAGGTGTCGTGCGCGGCGATCACCGGCGATGCGCCGGCCGCGCCGGTCGCAGGCGTCACAGGCGTCACCGCATTCGGCGAAGGTCCGCATGATCCCAACGGCGTCGCGGCGACGTGCGCGGTCACCGCCGATCACACGATCGCGTGCTGGCGCGACGCGACCGTGCAGCGCGTGCCCGGAATCAGCGACGCCGTCTCGATCGCCGGCGGCCCGCGGTTCGCGTGCGCGCTGCGCACGACCGGCAAGGTCGCGTGCTGGGGCGATCGCAACTTCGTCGGCAACGGCGATCGCGCGTCGACGAGCACGCCCGCGATCGTCCCCGGCGTCGCCCTGTAAAAAAGACCGTCAGCGTGGCGTGCTAGGTTGCGCCCATGCCGCACGAGCTCGTTGCCAAGGGTCTCGACCCGGTCTACGTGCTGCATTCGGAGCACGCGATCCTCATCGAGCGCGCGGTCGCGGCGATCCGCGACGTCGCCGTGCCGCCGATGGCGCGCGGCTTCAACTACGACATCGTCGAGGGCAAGCCGACCGGCGGCAAGATCGCGGCGCTCGCGCAGACGCTGCCGATGATGGCGGAGCGCCGCATGGTGCTCGTGCGCGACCTCGGTCTGATGGCCGCCGACGACGCCGAGCCGTTGTTGCAGTACTTCGCGAAGCCCAATCCGAGCACGGTGATCGTCGCGATCACGCAGAAGCTCGACAAGCGGCTCAAGACGTTCGCGACCGCGAGCAAGAAGGGCTGGCTGCACGTGCTCGACGCGCCGCGCCAGCTCCAGCCGTGGCTGCGCGAAGAAGCCAAGGCGAGGCACGTCGAGATCGAGCCGAGCGCGATCGCGCGGCTGATCGACACGGTCGGCTCCGATCTGTCGCGGCTCGCGCTCACCGTCGAGCAGCTCGGCTTGTACGCCGGCGATCGCGCGGTCACCTCCGACGACGTCGACGATCTCGTCGCTGATACGCGCGAACGCAGCGTGTTCGAGCTCACCGATGCGATCGGCGCCGCGGATCGGCCGCGCGCACTCGCCGCGGTCGCCAAGCTGTGCGATCAGCGCGAGAGCGCGGTCGGCGTCGTCGTGATGCTCGCGCGGCACGTGCGGCAGCTCTCGCTCGTCCACGCGATGCAGCGCGAGGGCGTGCCGCGTGGCGCGCTCGCCGGCCGGATCGGCGTGCCGCCGTTCGTCGTCGACAAGCTGCTCGCGCAGGCGAAGAGCTACGCGCCGCGTGCGCTCGCATCGGCGACCGAGCGACTCGCGATCGCCGATCGCGCGCTCAAAGGCGACATCACGCTCGATTCGCGCGTCCACGATTTCACCGGCCCGCAGCTCAAAGCGCTCGGCCGCGAGCTCGCCGAGCGCGTGATCCTCGAGCGGGTCGTCGACGGTATCGTCACGCTCGCCGCGCGCGCGTGAGCCAGCCGAAGCACACGCTGCCGAGCGTCGCGCCGACGAGCTCGGCGGCGATGAAGCCGCCGACGTCGGCCGGGCGGATCCCGGCGTACGTGTCGGAGAACGCGCGCGCGATCGTGACCGCGGGATTGGCGAACGAGGTCGACGACGTGAACCAATACGCACCGATGATGTACGCGGCGACCGCGAACGGGGCGAGCGCTCGGCCGACGCCGATCACGACGCCGAGCAGCCCGAACGTCGCGATCGCCTCGGCAAGCAATTGACCGAACCCGCCGCGCGCGTGCGTCGACCAGGCGACGAGCGGCAGCTCGAACATCGCGTTCGCGGCGATCGCGCCGACGATGCCGCCGATCACTTGCGCCGCGATGTAACCGACCGCGAGTGCAGGCGCGAGCTGTCGCGTTGCGGCGAGCGACAACGTCACCGCGGGGTTCAAGTGCGCGCCGGAGATCGGGCCGAACACGAGCAAGATCGCGACGAGCGCGCCGCCGGTCGCGAGCGTATTCGCGAGCAGCGCGACCGCCGGATCGGTCGCCAGCCGCTGCGCCATGATGCCCGAGCCGACCACCGCGGCGACGAGCAGGGCGGTGCCGATCGCTTCGGCGGCGAGCTGGCGCGCCGGTGTCACGAGCACGGACCGCAGGTCTTGCGCAGCTTGACCAGATCGGCGCGCACCGCGCGTTTCGCAGCGAAGCTCGTCGTCAGCAGCTCGAGCGCCGCGGCGACCAGCGCGTGCTCCTGCGCCGCGATCGCGTAGTAGACCCACGTGCCCGCGCGCCGGCTATCGACGATACCGGACGTCTTGAGGATGCCGAGCTGGCGCGACGCGTTCGATTGATTGAGATCGAGCGCGCTCTCGATGTGACATACGCACAGCTCGCCGTGCGAGAGCAGGGCGACGATGCGCAGCCGTGTTTCGTCGCCGAGCGCGCGAAACAGCCGCGTCAAAGAGCGCACTTCCAGCCCGTCGGTACTCGACAACACGACATGCTTGTATCACGATATCCGCATGTATTCGAGCGTGCTCTTCCTTTGCGTCGCGAACTCCGCGAGGTCGCAAATGGCGGAAGGGCTCGCCCGGACGCTGTTCGGCAGCGTCGTTCGCGTGCAGAGCGCCGGTAGCGCGCCGAGCGTCGTGCACCCGAACGCGATCGCCGCGATGCGCGAGATCGGCATCGACATCACCGGCCATCGCAGCAAGTCGATCGCCGAGCTCGATCCGAGCGCCGTCGATGTCGTGGTCACGCTATGCGCGGAAGAGGTGTGCCCCGTGTTGCCCGGGGCAGTCACGCGCGTGCACTGGCCGATTCCCGACCCGGCGACCGGCGACGCGAGCGTGGCGCGGTTTCGCCGCGTGCGAGACGAGCTGCGCGTGCGGCTGTGGACGTTCGCGGCGAATCGGTTCGTCGACGGTGTGACCGTCGGGCCGCCCGACACGAGTGAACGCGCGGCGATCGACGGACTCGTCGCGGCGAGCCAGCTGCCGGCGCAGGTCGTCGTCGAGCACTATCCGAGCGCGTACGTGGTCGCGCGCCGCGGTGGTGAGATCGTCGGGGTCGCGGCGCTGGAGATCCATGGCGATGCCGCGCTGCTGCGCACCGTCGCGATGGCTCCGGCCGAACGCGGCAAAGGCACCGGGCTCGCGTTGGTCGCGGATCGCCTCGTCGCCGCGTGGCGCGGTCACATCAAACGCGTGTTCCTGCTCACGACGACCGCGCCCGACTTCTTCCGGCGCTTCGGGTTCGCCGAGGTCGATCGCACGCTCGTGCCCGCGCCGCTGCAGACGTCGTCGGAATTCGCCTCGCTGTGCCCGAGCACCGCGACGTGCATGGCCGTGTCGATCTGATTTGCTGCGTCTTTCGGCTCGACGTCGCGTCTCTACTTGCATGACGGAAACCAGCGATCAGACCCGCGCGATCGTGCGCGACCACTACTCGAAAGTCTCGCGCGGCGAGACCGGCTGCGCGCCCGGCTGTTGCGCTGCGATGCCCGCCGATCAATCGCGCATGCTCGGCTACACCGCGAGCGATCTCGGCGCCGTCCCCGACGGCGCGGACATGGGCCTCGGCTGCGGCAACCCGAACGCGATCGCGTCGCTGCGGCTCGGCGAGACCGTGCTCGACCTCGGCGCCGGCGGCGGCTTCGATTGCTTTCTCGCCGCGCGCGCAGTCGGCCCGAGCGGTCACGTGATCGGCGTCGACATGACGCCGGACATGGTGACGTTGGCGCGCAGCAACGCGCGCAAGATCGCCGCGACCAACGTCGAGTTCAGGCTCGGCGAGATCGAGCATCTTCCGGTCGCGGACGGATCGATCGACGTTGTCGTGTCGAACTGCGTGATCAATTTGTCGCCCGAGAAGCAGGCCGTGTTCGACGAGGCGTTTCGCGTGCTGCGCGTCGGCGGGCGCATCGCGATCAGCGACATCGCCGCGATCGCAGCGATGCCCGAGGCGCTGCAGCGCGACGCCGCCGCCGTGTGCGGTTGCATCGGCGGCGCCGCGCCGATCGACGAGCTGCG
>DASXEF010000434.1:0-2219 GCA_036490255.1 Kofleriaceae bacterium | reverse complement strand
CACCGGCAGCGGCACCGGCGCGATCGTCGCCAGCGCGGCGCTCGATCGGCCGACCGGGAACTTGCGCGCGAACGTGACGGCGAAAGACGTCGCGCTCGCGACGCTGCAGCCCGGCATGGCAGGCACCGTCGGTGCGAACGTCGAGATCGATCGTCGCGGCAGCAGCTGGAACGGCAAGGTCGACGCGCAGGGTCGCGGCATCGTCGTCGACAATCAGGCGCCGATGGATCTCGACGTCGCGCTCGAGCTCGCGGGTCGCCACGTCGATCTGTCGACGACCGCGACGACGCCCGAAGGTCGCGCGACCGTCGCCGCCGACGTCGACGGCCCGTACGACATCACCGACGCCGGCGCGTGGAAGCGGCTCGAGCGCAAGGCGCTGCGCCAGGTCGCGATCACGGTCGACCACGTCGACCTCGCGAAGGTCGGCGCGACCGGCACCGTCAGCGGCAAGCTCGAGATCACCGGCACCGGCGCGAGCGGCGACCTCGCGCTGCGTGGTTTCGTGACGAAGCAGGGCATCGTCGACGCCGATCTGACGCTGTCGCCGGATACGCGCGGTCCGCTCGGCATGCTCGCTCAGATCAAGGCACAGCTCGAAGGCGTCGACTCGGTCACCGCCGACGCGCAGCTCGAGCTGCCGGCGCGGCCGTTCGATCCCGCGCAGTGGAAAGTGCTCGGCAAACGCGCACTGCATCACGCGACCGCGACGCTCGCGCCACTCGACTTCGATCCGGCGGTGCTCGCACGCGCGCACGTCGATCAGCCGTATCGCGGCCACGTCGAGGCGAGCTTCGACATCAGCGAAGGCGCCGGCTCGGTCACCGCGAACATCGATGTCACGAAGCTCGCCGGCGGTGCGATCGTGCTGCCGCTCGACGCGCACGTACAGGCGAACGCGGGCGAGACCGGCGTGCACGTGACCGGCTCGGCCAGCGTCGGCAAGCAGACGCTCGTCACGCTCGACGCGACCACGCCGCTGACTCAGCAAAAGCTCGGCGTGGTAAAGACGCTGCCGCTCGCCGGCACGATCCAGATTCCGAAAGTTCCCGCCGAGCAGATCGTCGCGGTGCTCGGCCGCCGCGACGTTTCGCGCGGCGTGGTCGACGGCGAGATCGATCTCGCCGGCACGATCGGCAAGCCCGCTGCGCAGCTCGCGTTGACGGCCTCGCACGTCAGCATCCCGGCGAGCATCGCGGGGCGCCCGCCGGCGCAGCTCGATTGGCTGCAGATCGCCGGGCAATGGGACGGCGTCGCGGGCGAGCTCGCGATCAGCGGACGCGAAGCGAACGGCGGCCGGCTCGCGGTCGCCGCATCGGGCCGTCCCGATCAGCTCAAGCAGTTCGTCGCGACCGTGAGCGCGACGAAGTTCGATCTCGCGCCGTTCTCGGCATTCGCGGTCGGCGCGCTTTCGGCGGCGCGCGGCACGCTCGACGCGAGCTTGTCGCTGCAAGGGCTCGATCCGGCGACCGGGCAGGTCGACGGCCACCTCGACATCACGAACGGGCGGCTACCGATCTCGGCGCTGTTCGGCACGCTGCGCTCGACCAACGCGCACGTCGAGATCGCGAACCACGAGGTCGACGCGAAGATCGAGGCGAAGCTCGGCCGCGGTGATCTCAACGGCAAGGTGAAGATCACGCTCGTCGGCTCGACGCCGTCGAAGGCGACCGCGAACCTCACGCTGCATCAGATCTCGCTCGTGCGCGCGCTCCAGCCGACGATCGATGCCGAGCTCGAAGCCGACTTCACGCACGACACGTCGTGGCACGGCGATCTCAGCGTGCACAAAGGTCACGTCATGATCGCGACGACCGGCGGTGTCGCGCTGCTCGCGAGCGATTCGCCGTCGGACATGCAGTTCACCGATCAGGCGCCGACGAAGTTGTTGCCGCTGTTGCAGCGACCGCCGCCGGCCAAGCCGTGGCTCGTCGCCGACGTCCACTTGCTGAACACCGGCTTCGAGGTCGTGCAAGACGAGGTCTCGGTGCGCGGCAACGTCGCCGGCACCGTCAAGCTGTCGCTCGGCGACGGCGTCGGCATGGACGGCAAGATCGAAGCGACGACGCAGAACATCGAGCTGCTCGGCGCGCGCGCGCAGCTCGATCGCGCGAACGTGACGTGGGACGGCTCGCTCGATCCGATGCTCGACATCGCCGTGCTGCGCGAGCTCACCGATCTCACGATCACCGCGAACGTGACCGGCCGGCTCAGCAAAC
>DASXEF010000405.1:0-7641 GCA_036490255.1 Kofleriaceae bacterium | reverse complement strand
CGCCGCGCGCTTGCGAGCGACCTGCGGCGGCGGATCGCTCGGTTCGCGGCGGCGGATCGCTTCCGACGGCTCGGCCTCGGTGATCGCGCGGCGAACGGCGGCGCGATCGGGCGGCAACACGTCCATGTCGCGCGCGGCGGCATCGAGCGCGCGCCTGGCGTCGGCGGTGAACTCGGCGATCTCCTGCGCGCTGTCCTGCGCGAGCTTCGCCGCGCGGTGCTTGCCGGTATCCGGCTCGCCGTCGATGACGACCGGCGCGCTCGGCTCGGCCGGCGCGGCGCCGATGCCGCCGTCGCTCGGCCGCTCGTGCTCGACGCGCGGCAGGCCGTCCTTGCTGACCTTGAGCTGGCGCAACCGCGGCGTCTCGACTTCGACCACCGTCGCCGGCTGCGTCGTCGACGACGTCGAGAAATTCTCGCCGACGTTCGCGGTGATCGCGAACGCATCGGCTTCGGGTTTGACCGTCGGTGGGCGACCGCTCGGCCGCGCCGGCGAGCGATCGAGCGAATCGAGCGCGGGCGCCGTCGTGACCGTGCCGGCGCTCGGCGTCGCGCTGGCCGATTGCTCGGCGCGCTGCCACGGATACTCGATGCGGCCGTGGTTCGCCGCGCGGATCGTCTCGCGCAGCGAATCGGCGATCTCGCGCAGGTCGCGCATCGACAGCCCGGACTCGTCGAGCTGGCCCAGGTGCAGCTTGCCGTAGACGATGCGCTGGACGAGGTTCGCGATCGCGGTCGCTTCCGGCTTCTTGATCGTGCGCGACGCCGCCTCGACCGCGTCGCAGATCGCCAGGATCGCGGTCTCGCGACTCTGCGGCGGCACGCCGGGATAACGAAAATCGTCGACGGTGAGCCCTTTGGGGTTCCCCTGATCCTGGCACTTCGTCCAGAAGTACTCGAGGACGCCGTTGCCGTGATGCATGTGCATGAAATCGACGAGCCGCTCGTGCAGGCCTTGCTTGCGCGCGACCACGAGGCCCTCCGTGACGTGGCTGAAGATCGCCTCACATGACGCTTCGGGCGGCAGCTGATCGTGCGGCGAGACTTCGCCGGGCTCGAGGTTCTCGATGAAGTACTTCGGATGCAGCGACTTGCCGAGGTCGTGATAGAGCGCGCCGACGCGGACGAGCCGTGCATCGGCGCCGATCGCGTTCGCCGCGATCTCGGCGAGGTTCGCCATCATCAGGCTGTGCTGCCACGTGCCGGGCGATTTCTCGGCGATCTGCTTGAGCAGCGGCTGCGTCAGCTCGCCGAGCTCGATCAGGCGGCCGCGGCTGATCTCGCCGACGAGCAGCTGATACGCGGGCACGAGCACGAGCGCGAGCAGCGTCGATGCCGCCGGGCCGAACATCGCGGCGATCCACGCCGAGCGCGACGGATCGCCGAGCTCGTGGATCGGCAGCTGGCCGGTCGTCAGATATTGCACGAGTGGATACGCGATCGCGGCGAGCAACGTCGCGATGCCGCCGGCGACGAGCGTCGCTCGCAGGCGCTGCTTCGGCCGCTCGGCGACGACGAGCCCGGCGACAGACGTCTGGACCAGCAACAAGATCGCGACGCCGACGTCGAACGGCACGAGCAGCGCCATCACGAGCGCCGCCAATGTCGCGGTCGCCAGGCCGACGACGCGATCGAGCGCCAAGGTCGGGACGAGCGCGAACGCGGCGACCGGCACGGCCAGGATCGAGATCGCGGTGATGACCATCGCGAGCTTGATGACGATCGCGGCGGCGACGATCAGCGCGAGCGATGCGACCTGCACGCGGACCAGCCGGCCTCGCGTCGATCGCTTCGCGTGGTGCGAGAACAAGCCGCCGAGCACCGCGACGATCGCGAAGATCGCGACATACGGCGCCGGCCCACTCGGCAGCGCGTCGGCGAGCGCGTGCGCGTTGGTCGCGTCGGCTTCGCTGGCGATCTCGTGCGCGGCGATCAGCACGCCGGCGCCGTCGCCGCCGATCCGGCCGACCCGCGTCGGATAACCCGCGAACGGCGGCACGCGGACCGTGAGCGCGGGCGAATCACCTGCCGTGACATCGCGCGCGGCGTCGAAGCCGACCATCGCGATCGGCATCACGACGGCGCCGAACGCGATCGCGAGCACGAGCGTCAGCCACCAGC
This sequence comes from Kofleriaceae bacterium, assembly GCA_036490255.1. Taxonomy (GTDB): domain Bacteria; phylum Myxococcota_A; class Polyangia; order Haliangiales; family Haliangiaceae; genus JABFXX01. The sequence goes on along the minus strand of DASXEF010000405.1, from coordinate 5,521 downwards.
TCACGCGCGGCCGCCGCGGAATCGCGCGCGCTAGCGAAGCTCGCGACGAGCTGGCGGTGGTCACAAGTTGATGTCGAACTCGGCGCGCGTGCGCGGCCCGTGGATGGTCGGGAACTGCATCGAGCGCATCGTGCGGCTGATGCAGTTGTACAGCGAGCCCGATTGCTGGCCGTTGACCTTCACCCACTGCACCTTGCCGCTCGGGCCGTTGATGATGATGCCGATGTTCGCCGCCGAGGCGCCGGTCGACTGCAAGCAGCCGCCGAGCTGCGCGCCGTGCGTCGAGTACACCGCATAGACCTTGTCCATGCCGAGCATCTCGGAGTCGTCGCCATCGTCGGACATGTCGAGCGCGAGGTTCTCGCCCGAGTTCGTGCCGCCCGGTCCGCTGTTGTTTCCGCCGCTCGTGTGATGCCCGCCGCCGCTCGAGTGATGGACCGCCGGCGGAACTTTCGGCAGCGACACGGTGACCTTGAGATCGGCGCCTTCGAGCTTGCTGATGCCGGCGACCTCTTTGCTGCTGTCCTCGTGGCGCAGCGCGCCGACGACGAAGTACACGGCCGCGGCCGCGCCGAGCACGCCGAGCGCGATGAACGCGTACAGCATCGCGCCGCGCGCCTTCTCGCGGCTCTGAACTTTGACCTCGGCCTGAGCGCGGCGCTGCTCGTCGATGCGAGCGCGCGCCGAGTCGACCATCGGCCCGAGCAACGGGTGCTCGCCGACGTCGCTGCGCGCGCCGGTGTCCTTGTCCATGATGATGTTGCCGGCGACGATCTCGCCTTTCTCGATCTGCGCGACGACGTCGGCGAGCGAGAACGGGCCGTAGTCGAGCCGGCCTTTGCTGACGAGCCACTTCTCGCCGGTATCCGACAGCGCCGCGGCGAGCGCGCGATCGACGACCGCGTTGCCGGATGCCGACGCCGGCATGCTGCCGGAGCTCGCGGCGACCGCGACGGCGACCGAGCCAGGTTGCGACGGCGGCCGCGGCAACGGAATCCGCGCCGGCTGCGCGATCTCTTGCGCGAGCGAGCCGGTCTTCGCGACGTGTTGCTCGAGCGTGAGTGCGCGATCGAGCGTCGGCACCGCGACGGTCTGCATCGCGCCGCCTTTGCCGAGCGCTTCGCCGACGACCTCGCCGAGCACGTCGACGCGGCCGAATCGCTTCTCGGGATCGCGATGACACGCGCGTGCGACCAGCTCGTCGATCTGCGAGTTCGTGCCGGGCACGACCTCGCTCGGCCGCGGTCCGCCGCGCTCGAGGCCCGAGCCGACGAGCGCTTCGTAGAGCAGGGCGCCGACGCCGTAGACGTCGCTCGCGGTCGAGATTCCGACGCCGGTCTGCAGCTCGGGCGCGATCGAGCTGTGGAACGGCAACAGTCCCGCCTGCATCGCGGCGATCGTCCCGGGTCCGAGCGCGAGATCGACGATGCGCACGCGGCCGCTGCGGCTCACCGTGACGGACTCTGCAGCGAGCGCGCCGTGCTGGACCTCGCTGAGGGCGGCGCAGACGCCGACCATGAGGTTGCCGGTCCCGCGCGCGCCGAAGCCCGACGTTCCCGACTGCTTCTTCTTGAGCAGCATGTCGCGGACGAGCGAGCCGTCGATCTCTTCGGTCGCGATCCACAAGATGTCGCCGGTCAGGCCGGCCGCGAGCGTGCGGACGAGGTGCTTGTGCTCGGGCAACGCGGCAGCGGCGCGGGTGCCGGCGACGATCGCGTCGCGCACGGCCGGGTTCGCGGCGAGCGGCGCGTGGACGACGAACACCGTCGCGGCGCCGTTCGGCCCGTTCGCGCGATACGCATCGGCGGCACGCAGCGGCCACAGCGCTTGGCCGAGCACGTAGTCACCGAGCTGGATGCCCGCCGAAAGTCGCGGCGTGAATTGCGCCTGGGTCCCCGAGGCTGCGGCGCTCATGATCGCCGGCTAGGATACGGGCGAACGGGCCATCACTTCAATTGTCCTGGCAGCTCGCCTTCGCCATTGCGACCGCCGCCGGATTTCGCCCGAGCTCGCGTAAGTACTTGCAACCGTGGTCGAGATCGCCGTAGGCGATGAGCCCCTCGGCGAGCAGCAGCTTCGCACGGACGCTCGTCGGATCGAGCCGCAGAGCACTATCGGCTTGACTCACCCAGCGCATCCGATTCCCGCTCTGCTTCGCGGCCTCGGCTTCTGCGAGGTACTTGTCGATTGTACTGCGCACCGCCTCCGGCGGCGCTGCGCGCCCGGCGTTCGCCGGGCTTGCCGTCGCGTTGTGGCGAAGTGTCGGTGCAGGCGGCGCAGGCGGTGCTGGTAGCGGCGGCGGTGTCACCGGCGCGGGCTTCGAGCGCGTAGCCGCGACGACGATCGCCGCGACGACGAGCAATCCCGCGGCGGCCATCGCGGACCACGTGCCGCGCCGGCTCGTGCGTGCAATCGGCTCGTCCAGCGTCGGCGCGAGCGGCGAGACGAACGCCGACGGCGAGAACGTCGACACGATCACCGGCTTGTGCGCGGCGGTGTCGGCAAATGCGACCGGCGTCGGCTTGGTGTCGTCGAGCGCTTCGAGCTCGGCGACCAACGCCTTGGCGCTCTGCGGCCGATGCTCGGGGCGCTTCGCGAGGCAGCGCTGCAACACGTCGTCGAGCGCCTCGAGTGGCGCGAGCTCCGGCAAGCCGTCGACGAGGTGCGGCGGCGGCGTGCGCACGTGCGAGGTCAGCCACTCGATCGCGGAGCTCGCGACGAACAAGCCGCGGCCGGTCAGCATCGCGAACATCGTCGCCGCCAGCGAGTAGATGTCGCTGCGGCCGTCGAGCGGTTGGCCGCACGCCTGCTCGGGCGACATGAATTCCGGCGTGCCGAACACGGTGCCCGCCTGCGTGATCGACAGCTGCGATCGCGTCGACCGCGCGGCGCCTTCCATCAGCTTGGCGACGCCGAAGTCGAGCACCTTGGTGAAGTCCGGATCGTCGCCGCTGCGCAGCAGCAGCAAGTTGTCGGGCTTGATGTCGCGATGCACGAGCCCGCTCGCGTGCGCGGCGCCGAGTGCGCGTGCCGCTTGCGCGACGATGTGGATCGCGCGCTTCGGTGCGAACGGCCCGTCGACGTCGAGCTCGCGCTGCACGGTGCGGCCGTCGAGGTACTCGAGGACCATGTAGTAGTCGCGATGCGGCGTGATGCCGAAGTCGAGGACCTTGACCGCGTGCGGCGACTCGACGCGCATCGTCGCGCGCGCTTCTCGCGCGAAGCGTTGCAACGCGGCCTCGTCGGCGGTCAGGTGCGGCTTGAGCAGCTTGATCGCGACCTTGCGATCCATCGCGAGGTGATGCGCGCGAAACACCGCGCCCATGCCGCCTTCGCCGATCACGGCGTCGAGGCGGTAGCGCCCGTCGAGGACGATCCCGACTAACCCTTCGGCGAAGCTGCCGCTCACGTCGCCGTTACTCTACGATGACCTCGTGATCGCGGTCGAGATCGTCGCCGACCGGCTCGAGCACACCGACGCCGATGCGCTCTTGCTCCCGGTCGACGGCCAGCTGTGCAGGCTCGGCGGGGCGGCGGCGAGCGCCTTGCGCGCGGCACTCCCTGAAGCCGAGCGCGCGGACGAGCTCGAGTACGTCGAAGATCAGCTCGCGCGCATGCGGCCGCTGCCACATCCGCAGGCGCGCGTGATCGACGGCGTCGCGCGATGGCAAACGCTGATCGTCGTCGCGGCGTATCCCCACGACGTCGACGGCGCGACGTTCTCACCCGACGCGTGCGCTCGCATGGTGCGCGCGGCGCTGCCGGCCGCGATCGCGCATGCGGGCACGGCCTCTGTAGATGTGCTCGCGGTCGCGCTGATCGGGACGCAGTACCGCATGCCGATCGACGTCGCCGTGCGCGCGTTCGTCGACGGGCTGGCCGCGGCAACCGCGCGCGTGGTCGTGCGCTGGGCGTTGCCCGATGCCGAGATCCGCGCGCTGGCCGAGGCGGCCGCACGCCGCGTCGGCCTCGTGCGCTAAAATCGCATGCCGTTTTTGATGCGGAACGAGAACCAATCCCAGGTCAGGTACGCCGCACCGGCGAGGCCCAAGACGCCGAGGACCGGTGCGCCGAGCGCGACGACCGCGCCTCCGGCGACCGCGGTGGCGGCTGCCATCGCACCTTTGCGCTTGGCTACCACCTTGTTTCGCTGCACGAGCGAGCTCACCACCAGAAGCTGCCTTATGGTGGCTGCCCTGTCAAACGCGCGTCTCGCCAGACACGTCGGCGTGGCAGCTCGGACACGATCGGCTCCACGTCGCATCGTCGACGGCGATCGGCCTGGCGTGGGCACTGCACATCATGCGCTTGTCACGCTCGTCGTGATATCTAAGGAGTTAGATGTCAGGCACCCGAGTTCCTCAGCGCGGCGCGTTTTTGCTCGGCACGGCCGGTGGCCTGCTCGCGATCTCGGGTGTGCTCGCGGCGTCGTACTACGTCGTCGCGACGCGTAGCGCGGCGAGTGCGGCGACGCTGCCGAAGCACGCCGAGACCTCGCAGGCAACGACCGGCACGGGCGCGCTTGCCGCGTTGCTCGCCAAGCCCGTGGCGCTCGCGATCAGCGGGAACACCGCACAGCTGCCGTGGTCGGAGCTCGGCGTCGAGATCGATCCCGACGAGCTCGGCCGCGCCGGCGCCGCGAACACCGATTCTGACATCGCGGCGCTCGCCGCGAAGGGCTCGCTGCCGATCAAGCTCGATCGCGACAAGGCGGTCAAGGCACTGCTCTCGCTCAAGGCGCACTACGACAAGGCGCCCACCGACGCGTTTCTCGATCTCGAGGAGCGCACGATTCACGACGATTCGCCGGGCGAGGGCATCGACGTGTTCGCGTCGCTGCCCCGCATCGAAGCCGCCGCGCGCCAAGCCGCGCTGAAGATCGAGCTCGCGACGGTGGCCGTGCCTGCGAACGTGACGAAGGCCAGCCTCGGCATCGACGACATCTCGCAGGTGCTCGGCCACTACAAGACGCTGTTCCCAGTCGCCGAGCACGATCGCGGCTTCAACCTCAAGCTCGCGGCATCGAAGATCAACGGCACCGTGCTCGCGCCGCATCAGGAGTGGTCGTTCAACGGCCAGGTCGGCGAGCGCTCGGAAAAAGAGGGCTACAAGATCGCGCACGTGATCACCGCGGGCGAGATGGTCGACGGCCTGGCCGGCGGCACCTGCCAGATCTCGACGACGTTGTTCGGCGCCGCGTTCTTCGCCGGCTTGGACATCCCGAAGACGACGAACCACTCGCGGCCGAGCGTGTACACGCCGCTCGGCTTCGACGCGACGGTCGTCTGGCCCGACACCGACCTCGTGCTCAAGAACCCGTACGACTTCCCGATCGCGATCCACTATCGCGTCGCGAACGGCGAAGCGGTCGTCGAGGTGCTCGGCAAGAAGCGGCCGTTCGACAAGGTCACGTTCGCGCGCGAGGTCCTCGAGGAGACGCCGTTCCCGAGCGAAGAGCGCCTCAAGGACGACATGCCGACGACCCAGTCGATGATCGTGCAGCCCGGGTTCGACGGCTACA
>DASXEF010000303.1:0-5939 GCA_036490255.1 Kofleriaceae bacterium | reverse complement strand
CGCGGCGTTGCCGTAGCTGAACACGCCGCCGTCGGTCTTCGCGATCCAGTAGCCGTTGCCGTCTTGCGTCGGCGCGATGCCGATGTAGCCGGTGATCGGCGCCGACGCGATCGCTTGGCCCCATTGGCCGAAGTCGGCGACGATCGCTTCGTCGAGATCTTCGGAGTCGTTCGCGATGCCGTTCTGGATCTGGCGCAGTTGCGCGCGCGGATCCCATTGCCCGCCGGACCACGCATACGTCTGCCACGCCCACGCGATCTTGCCGTCGTCGAACAAGCGCGAGATCGGCCCGATGCCGCCGTACGCGCCGGTGCGATCGCGACCGAGCACCGAGGCGACGCCGTCGTAGTACGCATCGATCGCGGCTTGCTGCGACGCCTGCGCGTCGAAGTCGATGCTGAAGTAGATCGGCCGCGTCGCCGGCATGCCGGCCGCGAGCGCTTGCGACTCGGCGGTCTGCGCGTCGTTCGCGCCTTGCGTGAAGCCGCCGAGCGCGTTTTGGCCGCCCGCTTCCCAGTTCGACACGACGCCGAGCCCGGCGCTTATGAGGCCGCTCGCCTCGCCGAGCGTCAGGTTCTTCGCAGAATCGTCGCTCAAGTAACGCGCCGCGAACGTGTAGCCCTGCGCGGCGAGCGTCGCGGGCGCCGGTCGCGCATACGAGTAGTCGACACCGTACGTGATCTGCGACGTATCGGGGCTGACCGCGACACCGTCATCGGTCGGCTGCTCGACGCCACATGATGTTACAACAATCAGCGATAGTAGTCCGAAGATGAAACGTTCGCGCATGGCCGCCTGCGCAGCAAATCGCGTGCCTCCTGCGCGCTGCGCAAGTCGTGAAGATCTCGACGCAGCGAGTGCCCACAACAAGCCGCAGTGAGGGATATTTCGCTCATGCCGATCACCGTCCACTACTGGCCGACGCCGAACGGCCACAAGATCACGATCATGCTCGAGGAGCTCGGCGCTCCGTACGAGCTCGCGTTCGTCAACATCATGAAGGGCGACCAGTTCAAGCCGGAGTACTTGAAGATCTCGCCGAACAACAAGATGCCGGCGCTCACCGACACCGACGGGCCGGACGGCAAGCCGATCTCGATCTTCGAGTCCGCCGCGATCCTGATGTACCTCGGCGACAAATTCGGCAAGCTCTATCCGCGCGAGCCGCGGGCGCGGATCGAAGTGCACGAGTGGCTGTCGTGGCAGATCGGCGGCTTCGGCCCGATGCTCGGCCAGCGCGGTCACTTCGCGGTCTACGCGAAAGAGAAGATTCCGTATGCGATCGAGCGCTATCAAAACGAGACCCATCGGCTCTACGGCGTGTTGAACACGCGGCTCGCCGAGCACGAGTACATGGCCGGCGAGTATTCGATCGCCGACATCGCGACGTATCCGTGGTCGGCCGGTTGGTACAGCCAGGGCGTCGACACCAGCGAGTTCCCGCACGTCAAGCGCTGGCAAGACGCGATCGCGGCGCGACCCGCCGTGCAAAAGGCGATGGCGATCAAAGCGCCGACGCCGCCGCGCGACCTCGCGACCGATGAAGAAGCGCGCAAGGTCTTGTTCGGCCAGCGCGCGCGCTAGTAGCCGAGCATCTTCGCGAGCATGTCGTTGTCGATGAAAAATCGGCCGGCCTCGAGCACGCTGTTGTTGCTCCACTGCGCGTACGACGTGTTCACGAGCCCGACGACCTCGAGTGCGACGTAGGTCTTGTCGTCGCCGCGCTCGATCGTTCCGTACACGAGGCGGCCGGCGCCAGCGTTGCGCGCGGCGTCCTCGCACGCCTCGCCGGTGCACGCGGCGATCGCGACGACCTTCGCGTGCGTGGCCGCGAAATCGCGAAGCGCGCGCTCGTAGCGCGGGCGCTCCGCGAAGTCACCGTGCGGCATCGCGAGCGGCGGGATCGCGATCAGATGCTCGTCGAGCGTCGGCGGTGCCGGCAGCTTGTCGTAAGGCTCGCCGGCGTCGCACGCGGCGAGCAGCGCGGCGACGATCGCGAGCTTCACAGCCGCTTTTCCAGCACGCAGAAGCGCAGATCGTCGCGGCGCGGCATCCCGAAGCGCGGATCGCCGTACGGAAACGGCTTCGTCGCGCCGGTGCGGGCGTAGCCGCGGCGCTCGTAGAACGCGATCAGCTCGGGGCGCACGTCGATCACCGTCATTCGCATCGCCGCCAGCTTCCAGTCGTCGCGCGCAATTCGCTCGGCTTCGGCGAGCACGACCTTGCCGACACCACCGCCTTGCAACGCCGGGCTCACGGCGAACATTCCGAAGTACCCGGCACCGTGCTCGTCGGCGACGTGCGCACATGCGACCAGCTCGCCGTCGCGTTCGCACAACAGCACGACGCTACGCTCGCGATCGATGGACGTTTTCACGTCGTCGGCGTCGGTGCGCTGACCGTCGAGCAGATCGGCTTCGGTCGTCCAGCCGGCGCGCGAGCCATCGCCGCGATAAGCCGATTCGACCAGCGCGACGACCGCGGTAATGTCTTGGTGCGTTGCCGGCTTAAAACGGAAGGTCGTCATCGGCTCCGCCACGCGGACGGAAATCATCGTCGCCGCGCGGCGGGACGTCCACATCGCGCGGGTCGCCGCGGCGCTGCGGGTTCGGTCCGCTGCCGGCTGCGCGACGGCCACGCGCCGCCTCGAGCTTCCACACGTCGAGGCTGTTGAAGTACTTGAGCTCGCCCTGCGGGCTGCGCCACTCGCGGCCGCGCAGCGAGAACTCGATGCGGACTTCGTCGCCCTGCTTGAACTCGTCGAGCTGCGAGCAGCGATCGCCGGTGAGCTGGAACAACACGAGCTGCGGATACTTCGGGTTGTCGGCGAGCTCGACGACGAACTCGCGCTTCGAGAAGCGCTCGCTGACCTGCTTGGTCTCGTTGATCGTGTGGAGCTTGCCGCTGACTTCGATGCCCATGATTCGCAGCCTACGATCGGGCTCTGACGTCGACCACAATGCGGACCGGCCGACCGTCGCGGGGGTGCTCGAATGCCAGTGAAATCGCGCGCAAGGCGATCGTATCGGCACTCCCGCTGCCGTCGCGATAGAGCGTGTCGCCGACGATCGGATGGCCGAGATGGGCGAGGTGGGCGCGGATCTGGTGCGTGCGGCCGGTCTCGAGCTCGAGCTCGATCGTGCCGGGCTCGACCACGCGATAGTGCGTGACCGCACGAGCGCCGTCGCTGCGCACGGCGGCGCGATAGCTGTTGGTCGGATCGAGGCCGAGCGGCGCGTCGATCGTGCCGGCGTCGCGTTCGAATTCGCCGATGACCTCGGCGCGATACGTGCGGCGGATCGCGTGGAACGTCTTCACCAGCGCCGCGTGCATCGCCGCCGATTTCGCGAACAGCACGAGCCCGCTCGCCGCGCGATCGATCCGATGCGCCGGATGCGGCCGCCAGCGACCCCACGGATCGCCGTCGCGTGCGCCCGCGTGATGCAGCAGCTGGTTTTGCAGCGTGCCGGTGCGCCAGCGCCCGATCGGATGCACGTGCATCGCGCACGGCTTGTCGACGGCGATCAGATCGTCATCTTCGTACGCGATCGGCACCGCGAGCGGCTCGGCCGCGACGAGCTCGGTGGGCGTCGCGCGGAGCTCGGCGCCGGCATGCACGCGCTCCGCGATCGCGCCGATGCGCCCGTCGATCGTGACGCCGCCCGCGGCGATCAGCGGACCGACCCGATCGACCGGCACGGCGATCAAATGCGCCTTCGCGACGTCGACGAGCCGCGCGGTCTCGCCGCCGTAGCGCATGCCCTACATTATTGTGCTGCCCAGCCGCCGTCGATGTTCCAAGCCGCGCCTCGCACTTGGCTCGCGGCGTCGCTGCACAGAAAGACGGCGGTCGCGCCGAGCTGCGCGGTCGTGACGAACTCGCCCGACGGCTGCTTCTCGAGCAACAGCTCCTCGCGCGCGACGTCTTCGCTGACGCCGTCGCGCACCGCGCGGTCGCTGACCTGGCGCTCGACGAGCGGCGTTTGCACCCAACCCGGGCACAGCGCGTTGCAGGTGATGTTCGAGCGCGCGGTCTCGAGCGCGGTGACTTTCGTGAGCCCGAGCAAGCCGTGCTTCGCGGCGACGTACGCCGCTTTGCCGACCGACGCGACCATGCCGTGCACCGACGCGATGTTGAGGATGCGCCCCCAGCCGGCGGCGCGCATGTGGGCGAGCGCGAGCCGCGTCGTATGAAACGCCGCGGTCAAGTTGACCGCGAGCACGGCGTCCCAGCGCTCGGCCGGAAACGCGTCGATCGCGGCGACGTGCTGGATCCCGGCGTTGTTGATCAGGATGTCGACGCCGCCGAATTCACGATCGGCATATTGCATCATTGCGGCGATCTCGTCGGCGCGCGACAGATCCGCGCCGTGATAGCCGACCCGCGCGCGGCCGAGCTGCTTGCGCGCCGGCTCGACGTCGCCGAAGCCGTTCAAGATGATCGCCGCGCCTTGTTCGGCGAGCGCGACCGCGATGCCCAAGCCGATGCCGCTCGTCGAGCCGGTGACGAGCGCGGTCTTGCCTTGCAAGCTCATGCGTTGCTTTCTGCGATGAACGCGCGGACCTCGGGATAGATCGAGTCGCGCCAACGGCTGCCGGAAAACAGGCCGTAGTGACCGGTGCCGGCCGCGACGTGATGGCGCTTGTGCGGCGCGTTCGAGCACAGCGCGAGCGCGGCGGCGGTCTGGCCGAGGCTCGAGATATCGTCGAGCTCGCCTTCGACCGCGAACACCGGCGTCTTCGTGATCGCGGTCGGCTCGACGAGCTCGCCGTGCATGCGCCAGATTCCGCGCGCGAGCGCGAACTCTTGGAACACGGTGCGCACCGTGTCGAGGTAGTACGCCGCGTCCATGTCGAGCACGGCGTTGTACTCGTCGTAGAAGCGCTCGTGCGTCGTCGCCGCCGCGTCGTCGCCGCGCAGTCGATTCATCCAGTACGACGCATAGGCCTGCGCGTGGCGATCGGGATGCATCATCACGAACGCGGTTAGCTGCAAGAAGCCGGGATAGACGCGGCGACCGGCGCCGGCATACGTCGCCGGCACCGTGTGGATCATCGCCTGCTCGAACCACGCGAGCGGATGATCGGTCGCGAGCTTGCACACGACCGTCGGATTGACGCGCGCGTCGATCGGGCCGCCCATCAGCACGAGCGAGCGCGGAGTCTTCGCGCCGCGCGATGCGAGCAGCGCGGTCGCGGCGAGCGCGGGTACCGTCGGCTGGCACACGGCGACGACGTGAGGCCCGTCGAGCTCGCTGATGAAGCGAACGAGGACGGATACGTAGTCATCGAGGGAGAACGTGCCGTTCGCGAGCGGCACGTCGCGCGCGTCGATCCAGTCGGTGACGTAGACGTCGTGATCGGCACGCAGCGCCGAGACCGTGTCGCGCACGAGCGTCGCGTGGTGGCCCGACAGCGGCGCGCAGACCAAGACTGCGGGGCCTTGACCTGGAAAATGCAAGAGCCTGCAGAACGGGTGGGTCGAGACCACCTGCTCGCCGGTCAGGCCGAACGCAGGCTTGGAATACGGCTTCGTGATGCGGTGCAACAACGCCGCATTGGCGCGCAGCCACGGCAGCTGGCTGCTCTGCATCGCCTCGGTAAAGCGGGAAATCGCGTCGAAGCTAAGCCGGCCGAGCTCGTGAAATGGATACAGCATGCAGCGCGAACGCAGCATGCGATCTCTCGCGTAATTGTGCAACGCAACAATTCAGCAATCGATAACTATCTGAAATCGCGTAGTGGTCGTGGTGCTGCGCAATAGATCGTGTGGCGGCGAGTCGTGCCGGCCTTGTGCTTCGTGACGGCGAAGCCGGCGCGCTCGAGCCTGCCGACGAAGCTCGGCGCCGGATCTTCCGACCACACGGCGAGCATGCCGGTCGGTGCGAGCGCGCGATGGATCGTGCCGAGCCCGCGTGGGCCGAAGCAGCCGCGCGGCT
>DASXEF010000969.1:0-13673 GCA_036490255.1 Kofleriaceae bacterium | reverse complement strand
AAGTTCGTCGGCGAGATGTCGAGGTGGACGATATCGAGTGCTTCGCCGGCGAGCGTCGTGCCTTCCGCGCCGCGCTTCGCGTGGAAGTAGCCCATGCCCGCGGCGGCTTGCCGGATCAGCTCGACCGCATGCTCGAGCGGCAAGAACCGGCCGTGCGACAAGCCGCGACGGCACAGCTCGTTGAGCTCTTCGCCGACGATGTACTCCATCGCGATGTACGGAATGCCGTCGTGCTCGTCGACGTCGTAGACGTGCACGATGTTGGGGTGGTTGAGCTGTGCGCCGATCTTCGCTTCGTCGAGGAACATCTCGACGATGCGTGGATCGTCGGCGAGCTCGGCGCGCAGCCGCTTGATGACGACTTCTTTCTCGAAGCCGGCCATCGCCGCCTGACGCGCCAGATAGATCTCGGCCATGCCGCCGACGGCGAGCCGGCGCAGCAGCGTGTAGCGGCCGCCGAAAAACGTCGGCTCGATCTCGGCCGAGACGTGGCGGGTCATGGCACCGCCCCCAGCGGTGACGTCGCGATCGCGGCGTGCGCGCGCAACGTGCCGTCGATCGCGGCGCGCACGAGCGTGTCGGCGGCCGGCAGCGGCGCGATCGGCGTGGCTTGATCGGGCGCGATCAGCGCGTCGAGCGTCGCGACCATCCCGCCGCCGAGGCCGTCGAGATCATAGCCGCCCTCGAGCACGGCGATGATGCGGCCGCCGCTGAGCTGCTCGGCGGCGTGGCGCAGCCGGCGCGCCATCGCGGCGAAGCCCTGTCGCGTGACGCGCATGCCCGCGAGCGGATCGTGCTCGAACGCGTCGAAGCCGGCGGAGATGAAGATCACGTCGGGCCGAAACGTCGCGAGCGCCGGCAAGAACACGTGATCGAACACCGCCGCGTAGTCGGCATCCTTGCTCGCCGCCGGCAAGCCGACGTTGATCGTCGAGCCCTTCGCGTCGGTGCCGCCGACTTCCGTCGGTGCGCCGCTGCCCGGATAGTACGGGTACTGGTGCGACGACAGGTACAGCACGCTCGGATCGTTCCAGAAGATGTCCTGCGTGCCGTTGCCGTGGTGGACGTCCCAATCGACGATCGCGACGCGCGATGCCCCGGCTGCGCGCGCCGCGGCAGCTGCGGCGGCGACGTTGTTGAGCAAGCAGAACCCCATCGCCTGATCGCGCGTCGCGTGATGGCCGGGCGGCCGCACGACGGCGATCGCCTTGTCGAGCTCGCCGCTCATCACGCGCGTCGCGAGCTCGCATGCAGAGCCGGCCGCCGCGCGCGCCGCATCCCACGTGCCCGGCGAGAAGTACGTGTCGGGATCGAGCCAGCCGCTCTTGCCGGGAATCGCGCGCTCGAGCGCGGACAGATACGCGCCGCCGTGCACGCGCGCGAGCTCTTCGTCGGTCGCCGCGCGGATCGGCACGTGGACGCCCGCGTTCGCGATCCCCGCCGCGATCAGCGCGTCGCGCACCGCTTCGGCGCGCGCGGGCCGCTCCGGGTGCCCCGAGGGCGCGCGGTGCTGCGTGAAGATCTCGTCGAGGACGTAGCCCAACATGGCGAGGCTAGTCGCGCTCGATCCCTACCGGGCGAGCGAGCAGCGCGTCGACTGCTTGTCGCATCGGCAAACCTTCGTGGATGGCGGAGTGCATCACCGCCATGATCGGCGCCTCGACGCCGAGCTTGGTCGCGAGCGCGTGCGCGACCTTCGCCGTCTTGACGCCCTCGGCGACCTGCTTCATCTCGGCGAGAATGTCGGCCATCTTCTGACCGCGGCCGAGCGCGAGCCCGACGCGGCGATTGCGCGACGCATCGCCCGAGCACGTCAGCACGAGGTCGCCCATGCCCGACAACCCGGCGAACGTCAGCGGGTGCGCGCCGAGCGCGACGCCGATGCGCGTGATCTCGGCGAGGCCACGCGTCATCAGCGCGACGCGCGTGTTCGAGCCGAAGCCGAGGCCATCGCACACGCCGGCGCCGATCGCGACGACGTTCTTGAGCGCGCCGCCGACGAGCACGCCGATCACGTCGTCGGTGCGGTAGATGCGAAAGTGCAGCGAGGTCAGCGCGTCTTGCGCGGATTTTAACGAGGCCTCGTCGCGGCCGGCGAGCACGATCGCGGCCGGCATACCTGCGGCGATCTCGTTCGCGAACGTCGGCCCCGACAAGAACGTCGCGCGCGCGGCGATCCGCGGCGGCAGCACGTCGGCGTAGACCGTATCGATCGTCGCGAGCGAGCCTTCGTCGAGCCCTTTGCTCGCGTTGATCACGATCGCGTCGGGATCCATCGCCTGCGCGGCGCGGCCGAGCACGTCGCGAATGCCGTGCGACGGCGTCACGCCGACGACGAAGCTCGCACCGCGCACGGCGGATTCGAGATCCGACGTCACGGTGACGGCTGGCGGCAGCGTGTGACCCGGCAAGTACGCTTCCGCCGACCGCGTGGTCTGCATGTGGTGCGCGGTGTCGGCGTTGCGAGCCCACAAATGGACGTCGTGGCCCGCTCGCCCGAATAGCATCGCGAGACAGGAGCCGTAGCTGCCTGCACCGATCACCGCGATCTTCTTCACGGAGGCGGACCCTATCACGTGCTACGTGACGGGTGTGCGGCGCACGTTGGTCCTGATCGTCGTCGGGTGTCAGCCCCCCGCACCGGCCGCGGTAACACCCGATCCCGCGCCGCCGCCGGTCGTTCTCCAGGTCAAGTCGGCGCCCGAGCTAGCCGCCCCGACGGCCGTCGCGGCCTACGAAGTCGGTTCGGCTGAGATTCGCATCGACGGCCGGGCGATTCCCGTCGCCGGCGACGGTCCGATCGAAGGGGTCGCGCACGACTTCGCCCGCGTGCCGCGCGAGCTCCGCGACCTGTTACAAACCCTCGCGATCAGCTCGGTGCCGAGCCCGAACGACGCGTACTTCACCGCGAAGTACAAGCTGCCGGTGCAGGCCGGCATGTCGACGGGCTTGCACGGCGACATCACGATCTATCCGTACGGGCTCGCCGAGCTGCGCGCCAACGAGGCGATGTTCGTCAAGAACTTCATGCACGAGCTCGGCCACGCGTGGAGCCGGATCGCGTGGGCCGCCGACGCGAGCGCGAAAGCCGCGTGGCTGGCCGCGATCGCGAGCGATCCGAGCGCGCCGTCGGAGTACGCGCGCACGTCGTATCGCAGCTCCGGCGCTGCCGACGAGGATGCCGCAGAAGCGACCGCGCTGTTCTTCATCGAGCGCGGCACGCCGGCGTTCGCTGCGTATCGCGCGGCGATGCCGAAGCGGTTCGCGCTGATCGCCGCGCGGTTCGCTATCATCGAGCGATGAAGCGCGCGGCCGTGCTCGGTGTGTTGATCGCGAGCTCTGCGTTCGCGAATCCGTATCCGGAGACGCTGCCGCAGGCGGACATCGATGCGATCGTCGCCGCGATCCAGAAGGCGTTGCCGCCGATCGATCAGACCGCGGTCGCGAAGTGCCAGGCGTTTCTCGACGCGTACAACAAGGCGCCGGAGGCACCCGATGCCGTGAAGCACGTGCTCGACGGCGGCAAATGTTTTCGCGCCGCCGGCGCGCTCGGCATGGCGCTGATCGAATTCAATACGACCGCCAAATACGACCACGGCGAGCTGCGGCACGCCGCGATCCGCGAGCTCGGTCCGGCGTACGAGGCGGCGGCGTACTTCGATCGCGCGGCGACCTACGACGAACAAGTCGCGAGTGACTACGCCAAGGACGCCGACGCGAACGACCGCTTGCAGCGCGCGTTGTGCATTCGCCGCCAGCTCGGCGATGCCACCCGCGCGAATCGCGACGCCGACACGTGGCAGCGCGCGACCAAGCGCGATCCGAACCTCGCCTGCGACGGGTTACGCCCGATCGCGATGCCGGCGGCGAAGCCGTACCGCTGATCGAGCCCGAGCCTCTGATCTACGAGGTGCTCCGGTTAGGGAGCGAGGTTCGAATTTCGGGCTCGGCTAACGCCGACGCTGATCTAGCCGACGGACGGCGTCGCGCCGAGCGCGTCGGTGTACAGCACGACGCGGTTGCGACCGGCCCGTTTCGCCGCGTACAGCGCGGTGTCGGCGGCGCGCACGAGCGCCTCGGCATCGCTGCCGTCGTCGGCAAACGTCGCGACGCCGAGCGAGACGCTGAGCGCGTTGGTGCTGGCGCGTCTCGGCAGCGACATCTCGGAGAAATCGTGCGCGGTGACGCGCTCGCGGATCCGATCGGCGACCTTCGCGGCCGTGAACTTCGCGGTGTCGACGAGGATCACCGCGAACTCTTCGCCGCCGTAGCGCGCGACGACGTCGTTGGCGCGACGCGCGTCGGCGAGCACGCGCGCGAGCTGGCGCAGCACTTCGTCGCCGGCCGGGTGACCGTACGTGTCGTTGAACTGCTTGAAGTGATCGACGTCGAGCATCAGCAGCGACAGCGGCAGCCCACTGCGCTGGCTGCGCTCGACCTCGAGCGCGAGTCGCTCGTGAAAATGCCGGTGGTTGTAGAGCCCGGTGAGGCCGTCGGTGACCGCGAGCTGCGCGAGCCGCGTGTTCGCTTCGGCGAGCTCGTGCGTGCGCTCGTGGATCTTCGCTTCGAGCTCGCGGTTCATCTCGAGCAGCGCCTGGTTCTTCGACGACAGCGACGCGATCAACTGCTGGTTCTCGTGCGCGAGCCGATACTGCCGCAGCAAGTTCTCGACGCCGAGCAAGAGCTGCGTCTCGTCCCACGGCTTCGAGATGTACTGGTTCAGGTGCGCGCGATTGATCGCGTCGATCACCGCGTCGAGGCCGGCTTGGCCGGTCAGCAAGATCTTCGTCGTTCCCGGCAAGCGGCGATCGACGATCTCGAGCAACTCGACGCCCTTCATGCCGGGCATGATCTGATCGGCGACCACGAGCGCGATCGATTCGCCGTCGCGCTCGAGCTCGTCGAACAGTGCGACCGCTTCATCGCCGGAGCGCGCGGTCAGCACCTGACATTCGTGGCCGAAACGCGCGCCGAGCTGAGCGCGCAAGACGCGCAGCACGAGCTCTTCGTCGTCGACGCAGACGATGACCTCGCGCCTATTCACGCGCAGCCTCTTTGATCGGCAAGCGGACCTCGAAGCAGGTGTAACCGGGCCGCGACGTGCAGCGCAGCTCGCCGCCGTGCTTCGCGACGATTTGACGCGCGATGCCGAGGCCGAGGCCGGTGCCCTCGCCTTTGGGCTTGGTCGTGAAGAACGGCTCGAAGATCCGCGGCAGCGCGTCGGCCGGCACGCCGGGACCGTCGTCGATGACGCGGACGATCGCCGTGTCAGCTTCGGCGAGCGTCTCGATCGCGATCGTGCCTTTGCCGGCAAGCGCGTGCTGCGCGTTCGAGATCAGATTGGTCCACACCTGATTAAGCTCGTCGACAAATACCGCAACCCGCGGCACCACGCCGTAACGCCGCTCGACCACGATATCACGCAGCGCATGGTGAAGTAGCGTGAGCGTGGTCTCCAGCCCATCGTGGAGATCGGCGTCGGTACGTATCGCCTGCTGGTCGAGGTGCGAGTAGCTCTTCAAAGCACCCACGATGCGCTGGATCTGCGCAACCGCGTGGCGCACCGTCGACGCCGTGCGGTGCAAGTACACGTGATCGGTGAGTGCCGCGACTACTTTGGGGGCGAGTTGCTTGTCGTCGCCGAGTGCTGCGACGAACCGCGCGACGTCGTCGCGTGTAGCACCTAGATCGGCGAGCGCTCCCGCGATCGTTTCGAGATTGTTTCCGCGCAGCCCGGTGCTTTCCAGCGCGCCCGCGAGCTCGCGCATCGCCTTGCGCGCGACCAACCCGGTCGTCAGCGGGCGATCGGCGAGGATCGGCGCGACCTCTTCGATGAACGCATCGATCACGCGCGGCTCCTTCGCGTGCTGCGCGAGCTCGGCGCCGTGTGCGGCGACGCGCGCGACCGCCGCCTCGAGCGAATCGATCGAGCCGCGAATCGCCGCCGACGGCGAGTTGATCTCGTGCGCGACGCCGGCGACGAGCAAGCCGAGGCCGGCCATCCGCTCCGACAGCACGAGCTGCGCCTGGGTCTCGCGCAGATCGGCGATCGCGCGGCCGAGCTCGGAGTTCATCGCGGTGAGCTCCGACGTGCGCAGCCGGACCTTGCGCTCGAGCTCTTCGCTCGCGTCGCGGACCTCGTGATAGAGCTGCGCGTTCTCGACCGCGGCGCCCGCCTGATCGGCGAACGTGACGAGCAGGTTCAAGTCGGCGTCGGAGAACTCGCGCGAGCCGGCGGCGCGCGCGACCGCGAGCACGCCGATCACGCGGTTCGGCCGATCGAGCGGCAACGCGACGATCGGACCGGCGATGCCGGCTTCCACGATGTCATCGTCGCCGACGACGAGACGCACCGGGCCGCGCTCGTGCTGCACGCGCGCCGCGATCGGCCGCAGGGCATCGGCGGCGGCGAGCGAGTCGTCGCGACCGCGCACGGCCGACGCGCGCAGATCGCCCGCGTCGACCAGCCATAGCGCGGCGAGCTGGACGTCGAACGTGCGCGCGACCGCGTCGACGATCTTGCGTGCGACCTGATCGAGATCGATCACCGACGACACCGCGCGGCCGGCATCGTGCAGCGCGACGATCTCGCGCATGCGGGCCGCGAGGCGAGCTTGGTTGTCTTTCAGCGTCGACGTCATCTGGTTGAACGCCGACGCGAGATCGGTGAGCTCGTCGCCGCCCGCGAGCTCGATGCGGTGATCGAGATCGCCGCGCGACACCGCGATCGCGCCGGTGTGCAGCCGGCCGATCGGCGCACCGAGCCGGCGCGACCAGAACAGCGCGAGCGCGAGCGCGAACCCGATCGCGGCGAGCCCGCCGATCACGAGCGAGCGAATCGCGAGCGCCTTCGTCGTGGCGAGCGGCGCGCGATCGACTGCAACTCCGACCACGCCGATCGCGACATCGTGCGCGAGCAAGCCGGTGCCGGCGATCGTGAAGCGACCCGACGGCACGTCGACGTCGCGGATGATGCGCAGGCCGCGCTTGGCCTGCTGGAGATCGCGGTCTTCGAGCACGATGTCGGGTGCGCGGCGGCCGATCGACGAACGAATCGTCGTCGCGAGGTGCCCGTTGGTGCCGCCGATCAGCACGTCGCCCGACAGCGCGCCCTTGATCGAATCCGCGAAGTCGCCGTCGAGCGGCATCGACAACACGACGATGCCGCGCAGCGCGAGCCCGGCATCGACGATCGGCGAGGTCGCGCGCACGACGACGCGATCGCCGACCGCGACGAGCGTCACGCCACGCGCCCACGGCCCGTCGGGCAGCTCGACACCGGTCGACACGCCGACGCCGACGAAGCGCACCGCGGCGCGACACTCGGGATGGTTCGCGTCTTCGGCTGCCGCCGGATCGCACGTCAGCGCGCCGACGACCATGCGATCGAACACGAGCACGCCACGCTCGTCGATCACTTGCAGCCGCGCCGACGGCACGTGACCGACCTCGCGCGCGAGCCACGCTTCCATCGCCGAGCTCGGCTTGCCGAGCGCGGTCACCAGATCGTGCGACTCGGACAGCTGCACCGCCTCGTCGCCGAACCGCTCGATCGAGCGCACGATCAAGTTCAGACCGACGGTGAGCTGGCGATCGGCGTCCTCGCGCAAGCCCTGATCGAGGTTCGACAGGATCACGCCGGTCGCGATCGCCGCGACCACGACGACCGGCACGAGCGCCGCGAGCACCATCGCGATCACGAGCTTGGTGCGCAGGCGCAGTCCGCTGCCCGGCGGCAACGGCTCGGGCGGCTCCGGCTTCGGAATCGCGCCGAACACGCCGCTCGAGTAGCGACGGCGCGGTGCCGACGTCGTGATGCCGAGCTCGTCGCTCATCGTGGAATTAGTGCGACTCCATGCGCGAGATCAGCGGGAAGATCGGATGCCCCGTCGGCGAGATCTTGACGTGCTCGAGCTCCGCGCGCCCGGCGACGACGAGCTCGCTGTGCGCGATCGGTACCCACACCGCATCCTCGGCGATGCGATCTTGCACGGTCGCGTACAGCTCCGAACGCGCGTGCTCGTCGGTGACCGCCTGCGCTTCGGCGAGCAACTTGTCGACGTCCGGACGCTCGTAGAACGCGATGTTCTGCGGCTCGGTGGCGTGCGCGTTTTGCGAGTCGAACAACACGTACAAGAAGTTGTCGGGATCGCCGGTGTCGCCGATCCAACCGAACAGCGCCATGTCGTGATCGCCGCGCGACACGGCGTCGTTGTGCTCTTGATACGGCTGCACGACGAGGTCGGTCTTGATCCCGACCTGCTCGAGCGAGCCTTGCAGCAGCCGCGCGACGCGCTCGGGCGACGGCACGTACGGCCGCGGCGTCGACAGCGCGTACAGCGTGTACGTGCGAGCCGGATCGAACTTGCCGTCCGCTTGCGCCTCCGCGAGCAGCTGCTTGGCCTTCACCGGATCGTACGGATAGCGCGTCGCCGGCGCGTGATAGCCCCACTGCGTCGGCGGCAGCGGACCGTCGGCGGCGATCGCCCGGCCGGAGTAGCCGAGCTTGATGATCGGATCTTTGTTGATCGCGTAGTTTGCAGCGCGTCGCACGCGGACGTCGTCGAACGGCGGATGGCGCTCGTTGAACGCGAGGTAGCAGATGTCGTTGCCCGGCGTGTTGTGGACGACGAGATCGGGGTGGAGCTCGACGAACGCGGTCTCGTCGGGAAGGATCGACGTCGCGAGATCGACGGAGCCGGCTTCGAGATCGATCAAGCGCTGGCGCGCATCGACCACGACGAGAAACACGAGCCGCTCCATCGCCGCGGGCTCGCCCCAGTAGCCGGCGAAGCGCTTGACCACGACGCGCTCGCCCGGCGTCCAGTCTTCGAGCTGGTACGGGCCGGTGCCGACCGGATGGGTGCCGAACGCGTTGCCCCACATCTGCACCGCGCTCGGCGACACCATCGGATACTTCGCGAGATCGCCGAGCAGCGGCGCGTACGCTCGGCCGACGTGGATCTCGACCGTCTGCGCATCGACGACGACGACGCGCGAGATGTCCTGCAAGAGATTCCGCCAGTAGCCGCCTGCGTCAGCGAGATAGAACGGGTTCTTCGGATCGAGCAGGCGCGCGAACGAAAACTCGACGGCGGCCGCATCGAACGGCGTGCCGTCGTGAAACGCGACGTGCTCGCGGAGATGGAACGTCCACGTCATGCCGTCGGGCGAAATCTCCCAGCTCGTCGCGAGCAGCGGCTCGATGTCGGTCGTGCCGGCTTTCCAGCCGACGAGCCCTTCGAACAGCACTTCGCCGAGCTGGATCGATTCGCTGTCTGTGACGCGCGCGGGATCGAGCGAGATCACGTCGGCGGCCTCGGCGACGACGAGCGAGCCCGGATCGCGATGGCGATGCAGGCTTCCCTGCCCGGCATCGCACGCGAGCAGCCACATCATGAAGACGGCCGCCTTCATCGAGCATCGAGTCTACCATCTCGGCGTTTGGCCCCCAGGCGTTTGACTCGTACGATTCGCTGACTTAGCGTCGCGGCATGAGAGCTCGTGCTGCGTTGGGGTTGTTGTTGATGTCCGCCTGCGGTGGCTTCTTACGTCACCAGGCGGCCGGAACGACCGCTGAAATCCTCGCGATGGCTCAGCCGTCACTCAACCAGGAGTCCGACTACGAGCTCGCGTCGCGCGCGGTCCCAGGCGCGCTCAAGACGATCGAAGGCTTCTACGTCGCCGACGAGCAGCCCGTGCTGCGCACCGTCCTGACCGAAGGTTACTGCCAGTACGCGACCGCGTTCGTCGAAGACGAATGGGAGCTCGCGGTGTTCGCGAAGAACCTCGACGAAGAGCACAACCAGAACGAGCGCGCGAGCAAGATGTTCGCGCGCTGCATGAACTACGCGTTCGTCGATCTGCCGGCGGGGTTCGAGAAGGCGGTGTTCGGCCCGCCCGACGGCGCGAAGCAGGCGATCGAGCGGATCGGCCTCGATCAGCGCACCGCGTTGATGTGGGCCGGCGTCGGCCTCGGCGGCATGGTCAATCACAACCTCACGCGCGTCGAGATGCTGTCGATGTTGCCGACGGTCAAGGTGATCCTCGAGCACGTCGTCGACATCGACACCAAGCAGCGCGGTCAGATCGACGGCACCAAGGCCGTGCCGTGCGAATCGGGCTGTGTCGTTCGGCTCGCGCTGCCGCACGTCGCGCTCGGCCTGGTCTACAGCTCGGCGAGCACGCAGTTCGGCGGCGACCCGAAAAAGGCGACCGAAGAATTCGAGACCGCGCTGCGGATCTCGGCCGACGCCGCGCACCCCGACGGCAAGCTGCTGCTCGCGCGCGTGCTGTGGGCGTACAAGGTCGGCAAGCAGACCAACGATCGGAAGCTGTTCCACGACCAGCTCGTCAAAGTGCTCGAGACCGACCCCGGCATCTGGCCCGAGCAGCGGCTCGCGAACGAAGTCGCGCAGCGCCGCGCGCGTCGTTACCTGTCGCACGAAAAAGAGTGGTTCGGCTCGTGAGCCGTCCGATCTGAATACCGGCGGATTTCCGACGTCCGTGTTAACACCCGGTTAGCTCAAGGAGAGTCCATGACTCGCATCTCGTTCACTGCTCTTGCTGCGTTCGCGCTCGTCGCGTCCGCCGCGTCACGTCCCGCGCGCGCCGACAACGTCGAGCTCCGCGTCGCCACGCTCGCACCGGCCGGCAGCCCGTGGATGGAAGTGCTCGACAAGGCCGCGGCGGAGACCAAGGACAAGACGGCCGGCCGCGTCACGCTCAAGTACTTCGAAGGCGGCCAGCAAGGCGACGAGCGCGACTTCGTCCGCAAGATCAAGCTCGGTCAGCTCGACGGCGCGGCGGTGACGTCGATCGGCCTCGCGATGATCGACGAGTCGATCCGCGTGCTCGAGCTGCCGATGATGTTCAACTCGCCCGAAGAGGTCGACTACGTCTCCGACAAGATGTGGCCGCACTTCCAGGACAAGTTCGCGAAGAAGGGCTTCCTGCTCCAAGACCGCGGCGAGGTCGGCTGGATCTATTTCATGTCGAAGAGCCAGATCCAGTCGCTCAACGATCTGAAGGGCCAGAAGCTGTGGATGTGGGGCGACGATCAGCTCGTCGCCGCGATGTTCAAGAAGATGTCGCTCAACGGCGTGCCGCTCGGCGTGCCCGAAGTCGACTCCGCGCTGACGTCGGGCAAGATCGACACCTGCTACGGCTCGCCCGTCGCTGCGGTCGCCCTGCAGTGGTACTCGAAGATCAAGTACATGACGTCGATGCCGATGAGCTTCGCGATCGGCGCGACCGTCGTCTCGCTCGACGCGCTCAAGAAGATTTCGCCCGACGATCAGAAGATCGTCGCCGACATCGCAAAGGCGAACGCGAAGAAGCTGCGCAAAGTGATCCGCAAGGCGAACGAAGACGCGAAGTCGACGATGACCCGCAAGGGCATCACGATCGTGCAGACGCCGACCGCGATGGTCGACGAGTTCACCAAGCAGTCGCACGACGTGTGGAACGACCTCGTCGGCAAGATCTACTCGAAGGAAGAGCTCGACCTCGTCCTCAAGTACCGCGACGAGTACCGCGCGAAGCACCCGCACTAAGCGGGAATTCGCCCTCTCGGTTCACTTCGGCTCGTCGCTACACCGCGGCAGCCAATAGGGAGCTGTGGAACCTGAACCGAGAGTTGCGATCCTCATCCTGAAAATACCCGCGGCGTATCCGGAACTGCGCCGGCTCTCAGCGATACGATGCTCGGGTGAGCGAGGCGCCACCGGGTGAAAAGGCGGACGATCCGCCGGTACGCGAGAGCCATGTCTCGCTAGACGTGCCAGAGGAGAGCCTCGCGTCGCATCCCGACGACGGGCCGTTCTCGAGGACGCTGCGCAAGATCGACGCCTGGGTCGGCACGGCCGAGCTGACGCTGCTCGTCGTGATCTTCGCGTCGGTCGTGCTCGTCGCGTCGCTGTCGGCGCTGTCGGGTCACCTCGCGCATCATCAGATCGGTCAGTGGTGGAACTTCGTCGTGCGCAAAGGCACGTTCGCGATCGCGATGCTCGGCGCCGCGTACGCGACGCACCAGCAGCGCCTGCTCGCGATGGACTTGATCTCGCGCCGGATCTCGCCGCGCGCGCGGCTCGCGCTCGGCATGGTGCTGAAGCTGTTCACCGTCCTGATCGCCGGCGTGCTGTTCGACATCGGCATGTATCTGCACTCCCACGCCGACAGCAACGTCGGGCCGACGCTCGACCTCGTGGTCGGCGTGTTGAACGAGAAGAAGGTGCTGCTCGTCCTGCCGATCGGCATGGCGCTCATCATCTTCCACTCGCTCGTGCACGCGGCGACCGACGCCGACTACCTGGTTCGCAACAAGCTGCCGCCCGAACGGGCGAGGTCGGGGCACTGAAGATGGCGGCCAAGCGCACTCCCCTCGGCTGGGCGATCCTCGCGATCTTCATCCTCGCGCTCGCGTACTTCGTGAGCATCCCCGTCGCGATCCTCGCGCTCGCATTCGTCAGCGGTGCACCGCTGTTCACGATCATGGTCGGCGCGGCGGTGCTCGGCGCGTTCAGCTTGCCACGCGTGTTCGACGCCGAGTTCGGCGGCATGTCGGAGTCGATGCTGCCGCTCGGCTTCGGCGATCAAGCCGAGGTGATGTCGACGATCCCGCTGTTCATCTTTGCGGGCTATTTGCTCGCCGAGTCGGGCACCGCGGATCGCCTCGTGCGGTTCGCGAACGCGGCGCTCGGCTGGGTGCCGGGCGGCCTCGCGATCGTCACGATCGGCACGTGCGCGTTGTTCACGGTGTTCACCGGCGCATCGGGCGTCACGATCATCGCGCTCGGCGGCGTGCTGATGCCCGCGCTCGTCCGCGCCGGCTATCCCGAGCGATTCTCGATGGGCCTCATCGCCGGCACCGGATCGGTCGGCTTGCTCTTCCCGCCGGCGCTGCCGCTGTTCATCTACGGCACGATCTGCGGCCTCAACGTCGTCGCCGACTGGGGCAAGACCGATCCGCATTGGAACTGGGACACGAGCCGGTTCATCTTCAGCGGCATCGTCCCCGGCCTCGTGCTGATCGGCATGCTCGGCGCGGTCGCGGTCACGGTCGCGCTGATCCGCAAGCTGCCGCGCACGACGTTCAACGCCGGCGAGCTCGGCAGGAGCTTCCTGCTCGCCCTGCCCGAGCTCGCGATCCCGTTCGGCGTGATCATCGCGCTCGCGCACGGCTTCCAGCTCTCCGAAGTTGCCGCGCTGACCGTGCTGTACGCGCTCGTGCTCGAGCTCGGCGTCGCTCGCCTGCTGCAGCGCGCGAACGTCGGCTGGGGCAAGCCGCTCCAGCATCGCGTGCTGTGGGCGATGAGCCGCGAAGCGATGGCGATGATCGGCGCGATCTTCATCATCATCTTCACGTCGCAGATCCTGACCAACTACATGGTCACGGCGAACATCCCGCAAAAGCTCGTCGAATGGACGCAGGCTCACGTCGACTCGAAGATCGTGTTCCTGCTCGCGATCAACGTGATCCTGCTGATCGTCGGCACGGTGATGGACATCTTCTCGGCGATCGTCGTCGTCGTGCCGTTGCTGCTGCGAATCGCGTACGCCTATCACATCGATCCGTATCACCTCGGCGTGATCTTCCTGCTCAACCTCGAGGTCGGTTACCTGCACCCGCCGGTCGGCCTCAACCTGTTCATCACGAGCGTGAAGTTCCAGCG
>DASXEF010000218.1:0-12650 GCA_036490255.1 Kofleriaceae bacterium | reverse complement strand
CGCGAGATCGGCGTGATCATCGATTGGGTGCCCGCGCACTTTCCGACCGACCGCCACGGGCTCGGCGAGTTCGACGGCACGCACTTGTTCGAGCACGCCGATCCGCGTCGCGGCTTTCACCCGGATTGGACGAGCTACATCTTCAACTACGGCCGTCACGAGGTGCGGTCGTTCTTGATCTCGTCGGCGATCTCGTGGCTCGACCGCTATCACATCGACGGCTTGCGCGTCGACGGCGTCGCCTCGATGCTGTATCGCGACTACTCGCGCAAAGCGGGCGAGTGGTTGCCGAACGAGGACGGCTCGAACCACGATCGCGATGCGATCGCGTTCTTGCAGCAATTGAATCGCGCGGTCTACGGCGCGTATCCCGACGTGCAGACGATCGCCGAAGAATCGACCGCGTGGGGCGGCGTCTCGCGGCCACCCGAGCACGGTGGGCTCGGCTTCGGCTTCAAGTGGGACTTGGGTTGGATGCACGACACGCTCGCGCACTTCGAGCGCGAGCCGGTCTATCGCCGCTTCCACTACGACGAGCTGACGTTTCGCGGCGTCTATCACAACAGCGAGAACTACGTGCTGCCGCTGTCGCACGACGAGGTCGTGCACGGCAAACACGCGCTGCTCGCGAAGCTGCCGGGCGATCCTTGGCAGAAGTACGCCACGCTGCGCCTGTTGTTCGGCTATCAGTGGTCGCTGCCGGGCAAGAAGCTCGTGTTCATGGGCGACGAGATCGGCGTGTGGAACGAGTGGAATCACGACCAGCAGCTCGATTGGGGCGTCGGCCAGCATCCGGCGCACGCCGGCATCGCGCGCTGGCTCGGCGATCTCAACCGCGCCTATCGCACCTATCCCGCGCTGCACGTGCGCGACTGCGATCCGGTCGGCTTTCACTGGATCATCGGCGACGATCGCGACAACGGGGTGCTCGCGTACGAACGCGTCGGAGCCGACGGTGATGCGCCGGTGATCGTCGTCGTCAACACGACGCCGGTGCCGCGCGAGGGCTATCGCATCGGCGCGTCACGCGCCGGATTCTGGCGCGAGATCTTGAACTCGGATGCGACGGCGTACGGCGGCAGCGGCATCGGCAACCGCGGCGGCGTGCATACAGAAGCCGTCGGTGCGCATGGCCGCGACCAGTCGATCGTCGTGACCGCCCCGCCGCTCGGCGTCGTAATGTTCGTCGCCGAGTAATTCGAAGTCCTTACTCCGAGTAGCGAGCCGCGAGCTCCTCGGTGCGATATGCTCACCGCTTGAGCGAGAAGTGGATCTGCATCCACGGGCACTTCTATCAGCCCCCGCGCGAGAACCCGTGGCTCGAAGCGATCGAGCCGCAACCGAGCGCGCACCCGTACCGCGACTGGAACGAGCGGATCACGGCCGAGTGCTATCGGCCGAACATGGCCGCGCGCGTCGTCGACAACAAGAACCAGATCATTCGCATCGTCGACAACTACCAGCGCATGAGCTTCAACGTCGGGCCGACGTTGATGTCGTGGCTGGCCGACCACGCAGCCGACGTGCACGCCGCGTTGATCGACGCCGATCGCGCGAGCCGCGTGCGGTTCGGCGGTCACGGCTCGGCGATGGCGCAGGCCTACAACCACATGATCATGCCGCTCGCGTCGCCGCGCGATCGACGCACGCAGGTGCGCTGGGGCATCGCCGATTTCTCGCATCGCTTCGGCCGCGCGCCCGAGGGCATGTGGCTGCCCGAGTGCGCGGTCGATACGGCGTCGCTCGAGGTGCTCGCGGCCGAGGGCATCTTGTTCACGGTGCTCGCGCCGCATCAGGCAAAGGCGTGGCGACCGCCGAACGGCGAGTGGCGCACGAGCCCGGTCGATCCGGGTCGCGCCTACAAGTACAACTTGCCGTCGGGCCGCTCGATCGATCTGTTCTTCTACGACGGCGCGACCGCGCAGGCCGTCGCGTTCGAGCGCTTGCTCGCCGACGGTCACAAGATCATCGAGCGCATGATCCACCGCGGCCCGGCCGAAGGCGGCGAGCCGACGCTGTGCCACATCGCGACCGACGGCGAGACCTACGGCCATCATCATCGCTACGGCGACATGGCGCTCGCGTGGGCGCTCGCGCAAGTCGAGAACGGTTGGCAGGGCACGCGGCTGACGAACTACGCCGAGTTCCGCGCGAAAGTTCCGGCGACGTGGGAAGTCCAGCTGCTCGAGAATTCGTCGTGGAGCTGCGCGCACGGGATTTCGCGCTGGCGCGACGACTGCGGCTGCAACAGCGGTGGTCGTCCAGGCTGGAACCAGCGCTGGCGCCGGCCGCTGCGCGACGCGCTCGATTGGTTGCGCGATCAAGTCGCCGCGGCGCTCGACGGCGTCGGCGGCCTGTTGTTCAAAGATCCGTGGGCCGCACGCGATGCGTACATCGACGTGCTGCTCGGCACCGAGTCGCGCGACACGTGGCTCGCCAAACATGCGGCGCATTCGCTGTCGAAGCCCGAGCGCGTGCGCGCGCTGTCGCTGATGGAAATGGCGCGCCACGCGATGCTCATGCACACGAGTTGCGGCTGGTTCTTCGACGAGCTGTCGGGGATCGAAACTGTACAGTGTATGCAGTATGCAGCGCGCGTCGCCGAGCTCGTCGAGAGCATCGGCGGCGATGTCGTCGAGCCCGAATTCGTCAATCGGTTGTCGGCGGCGACGTCGAACATCCCCGACGAAGGCGACGGCCGGCGCGTCTGGCTGCAGCGCGTGCGACCCGCGCGGATCGATCCGATGAAGGTCGCGGCGCACGTCGCGGTGCAATCGCTCGTCGATAAAAGCGATCACTCGGCGGCGAACGCGACGCGCGTTTCGGGCTTCGAAGTCTCGCTCGACGCGCCGATCTCGCGGCGCTCCGGCCGCGCGCGCATGGTCGCGTCGGCGGTGCGCGTGACCTCGCTACTCACCGAGGCGCAGACCGAGTGGTGCTTCGCCGGCATCTACCTCGGCGAGCAACACGTCACCGGCGGCGTGCGGCCGCCACCAGCCCCCGCCGAATGGGAAGCGATCACCGACGAGCTCGCATCGGCGTTCAAGACCGCCGACGTGTTCGCGGCGCAGCGCGCGATCGATCGGCACTTTCCAGGCGCACAGCTCTCGCTCGGCGCGTTGTTGCCGGGCAGTCGCGAGAGCGTGATCACCACGGTGCTCGGCGACGCGCTGTCGACCGCCGAAGATCAGCTCGGCACCGCGTACGATCAGCACGCGCCGTTGATCCGCTGGCTCGTCGCGCGCGAGCTGCCCGTGCCCGAGGTGTTGCACGCGGTCGCCGAAGGCACGCTGCGTCGGCGCGTGCTCGCCAACCTCAACGCGGAGCACGCGAGCTTCGCGGCGCTGCGCGATCAGCTCGTCGAAGCCGTCGAGGTCAAGGTCTCGCTCGATACACCGGAGATCGCGCTCGCGGCGAGCGAAGGCTTGCGCCGGCTGATCGACCGGCTCGGCGCCGGCGGCGAGCTCGACGCCACCGCACTCGACACCGTCGCACGTGCCGCCGAAGTCGCCGCGCGCATGAAGAGCGCCGTCGATCTGTGGTTCGCGCAAAACGCGACGTTTCGCTTGCTCGAGCGCTTGCCCCAGCTCCGTGCGCGGGGCGAGACCAAAGTCGCCGGCGATCTCGAACGCCTCGCGCGCACGCTGCGGCTCGCCGTGCCAACAGGGACGTAGTCCATTAACGCAACTTGCCGCGTCTAGCTCCTCGATATCGTTAGACCGTCGAGGGACGGACTAAAGTTAGTGGCCGATGACGCCGACGACGAACAGCGCGGTGATCGAGACCATGCCGAGGCCCCACATGCCGGAGCGCAGCGTCGCTTTGTCGCCGAGATACGCGATCACGTAGAGCGTGCGGATGACGCAGAACCCGATCGCGATGTAGCAGATCAGATCGAAGCGTTGCGGTGCACCGAACAGCGCCGCGAACAGCGCGACCGCGAACGGCGCGAACGCCTCGAAGCCGTTCATGTGCGCCCCGAGTGCGCGCTTGCCGAGCCCGGTCAGCTGTAGTTGCTGCCCGCGCGGATCGCGGTTGTCGTAGCCGCCGGGCAGCTTCGCTTGCTCGGCGTTTACCGGACCGACTCGCGGCGCGTAGATCAGAACGAATGCATAGAGCAGACAGATGAAGGGCACGTGCTGCATCGCGGCGATGGTATGTCATCTGCGATGTCTGCTGACCTGGCCTCCGACACCGTCGCGCATGCCGATCCCGAGTCGCCGGGGCGTTACACGCACGCGCTGCCCGATCGCTGGGATTACATGCTGCCGTCGGGCGGCGTCGTGATGACATGCGCGTTACGCGCCGCGGAAGCGCACCTCGCCGAGCCGCCGTTGCGCCTGGCGTCGGCGACGTCGATCTTCGCCTCGCCGATCCACCCCGGGCCGCTGGTCTCGCACGTCCACGTGATCCGGCGCGGTCGCAGCACGACGCAGGTCCGCGTCGCGCTCGCGCACGTGCAGGCGCCGGCCGACGAGCCCGGCATGGAGCTGATCGCGACGTTCATGCGCGATCGCCGCGGCCCCGACGTGATCGGCGCGGCGCCGCCGGCGTGGGCGCGCTCGCTTGCCGACTCGCTTCCGGTCGAGGACGGCTCGGCGAAAAACCCGCACACGCGGTTTCGATTTTACGACCAGTTCGAGTGCAAGCTCGCGGCGGGCGACGCGTTCTGGCAGCCGGACTTTGCCGCCGGGCCGGCTCGTTACGCGCGATGGTTTCGCTATCGCACGCCGCAGCGCGACGCGAACGGCAACCTCGATCGGCTCGCGCTGCCGCCGATCCTCGACACGATGCCGACCGCGCTGCATCGCGCGATCGGACCGGGGGCGTATCGGTTCATGGCGCCGAGCCTGGATCTGACGATGTACGCGATCGACGACACCGACCGCGACTGGCTGCTCGTGGCCTGCAGCGTTCGCCGCGCGCGTGCCGGCTGGGCGATCGGCGATGCCGAAATTTGGGACGATCGAGGCAAGCTCGTCGCATCTGGGACGCAGGCGATGTACCTGCAAAACCTCAGTGGCGAGCCACCCGTGATCGATGCTTCGCGCCGCGCCGACTAGATTTGCTATCATTTACAGCATGGGACGGCGCTGGGTCTTCGTGCTCGCGGTGGTCGCGGCGTGCGCGAACGCGGGCAACAAGGGCGCGCCGACCGACGGCACGTCGGGTAGCGGCATCACGCCGACCGATGCAAACGACGGCAGCTCGATGCCGTCGCTCGATGCGCCGACCGACGCGATCCCGTGCAGCGGCTTGCCGTGCGATGCACTCTACGTTTCGACGAGCGGCTCCGATTCGAATGCGGGTACGCAGACGTCGCCGCTCGCGTCGATCGCGACGGCGGTGACGCGCGCGGGCGCGAAGAACCCGATCGTCGACGTCTACGTGCAAGCCGGCACGTATCACGAGCCGGTGATCGCGATTCCGTCGGGCATTCGCGTGCACGGCGGCTACGACACCGCGTGGGTGCAAGACTCGACGACTGCGACGCAGATCGATGGCGCGTCGCCGGCGGTGACGATCGCATCGGCGACGAAGCCGACCGGGCTCGATCACGTTTCGCTCAAAGCCGCCGATGCGGTCGGTCAAGGCGCGAGCTCCTACGCGATCGTCGCGACGAGCTCGCCCGACGTCGTGCTCGTCAGCGTGACGATCGAAGCCGGCGACGGCGCGCCGGGCACCGCCGGCAACAACGGCGCGAACGGCCTCGGCGGTGGCAACGGCGGCATCGGCAATCCGGGCTGCGAGAACTCGGACTTCTTGTGCGACTCGTGCCCGCAGCCCGCTGCCGGAACGGCGGGCACGTCGAGCTGCGGCGCCGGTGGCGCGATCGGCGGCACGCCGGGGCTCGGCGGCGGCACCGGCGCGACCGGCAACAGCGCGCCGGGAAATTCCCAGAGTGGCGGATTCGGCGGCGCGTCGGAGAATCCCGGCAATCCCGGCGCGAGCGGACTGACCGGTGGGCACGGCGCGTCGGGTGCCGCCGGTGTCGCGTTCGGAAGCTTCAGCGCCGCGACGTACGCGCCTTCGAACGGTGCGAGCGGCGGTGGTGGTGCGATTGGCACCGGTGGTGGCGGCGGCGGCGGCGGCGGTGGTGGCACGAGCGGCTGCGATTCGTACGGCTCGTCGGGCGGCGGCGGCGCGGGCGGTGGTTGCGGCGGCGGCGGCGCGAGCGGCGGCACCGGCGGTGGTGGCTCGTTCGCGATCATCGCGATCGCCTCGACGCTGACGATCACGGACTCGACGATCCTCGCGAGCACTGGCGGCGCCGGCGGTAACGGCGGCGTCGGCGGCAACGGCGGCGGCGGCGGCATCCACGGCAACGGCGGCCCGTATGGCGCGAGCCAAGGCCAAGACGACGGCGGCAACGGCGCACAAGGCGGCGACGGCGGCGCCGGCGGACAAGGTGGTCACGGCGGTGGCGGCGGCGGCGGTCCGTCGATCGCGATCGTGTGCTCGGGCGGCACGACGATCACCGGCGTGTCGTCGACGTTCACGGCAGGCATGGGCGGCACCGGCGGCACGTCGCAGGGCAATGCCGGCGCGACCGGCCAAGCGGTGATGACGAGCGGCTGCTCGCTCTAACTGCGACCGAACGGCGCAGGCGACGCGCGAGTGGACTAGCATCGAAGCTGCGTGGTCCCGCACTATCCCGTCAACGATTTCGGCCCGCTGATGAAGGGCATGGTGATCGGCGGCGTCGGGATCGTGCACGTGTTCCTCGCGCAGTTCGCGATCGGCGGCGGCATGCTGCTGTGGTACTTCGAGCGGCTCGCGCGTCGCGGCGACGCCGATGCGCGTCGCTTCGTCGACGGATTCTTTCAGATCCTCGTGCTCGTCAGCTTCGTGCTCGGCGCGCTCACCGGCGTCGCGATCTGGTTCACGACGATCCAGGTCGGCGCACGCACGATCGGCCTGATGCTCGACGAGTTTCACTGGCTGTGGGCAACCGAGTGGGTGTGTTTCTCGGTCGAGGTCGTCGCCGGCTACGCGTTTGTTCGCTGCGGCGCTGCGCTCGGCGATCGCGCGCGTTCGCACTTGCTCGCGCTCTACGCGATCGCGTCGTGGCTGAGCTTGTTCTTCATCAACGGCATCTTGAGCTGGCAGCTCACGCCCGGCACGACGCCCGGCGAAGGCCGCGTGTGGGCCGGGTTCTTCAACCCGAGCTTCTGGCCGTCGCTGCTGTACCGGACGTGCGTCGCGATGGCGCTCGCCGCGCTCGCCGCGTGCATCGTGATCAACACGATCGCGGAGCTCGATCGCGATCGCCGCGCGGCGCTGATCCGGCGCGCATCGCGGTTCGCCGCGCCGATCGCCGCGATGCCGCTGCTCGCGCTCTGGTACCTGTCGGTGATCCCGAGCGACAGCCGGTCGTGGCTGCTCGGCGGCTCGATGCCGATGATGATGTTCGTCGGCATCGCGGCCGCGGCGTCGCTGCTCGTCGGCGGTTACGCGATCGTCGCCCTGATCGTGCGCCGGCTCTACGTCAACGGCGCGACCGCGACGCTGCTACTCGCGCTCGCGTTCGGTGCGACGGCGGCGGGCGAGTTCGTGCGCGAAGGCGCGCGCAAGCCGTACACGGTGCGCGGTTCGCTGTATTCGACGTCGATCGCGCCGAGCGAGGTCGCCGCGCTGCGCGCTTCGGGCGCGACCGTCGACGATCCATATCCGCTGCGCGACGCCGCGCGCTACGCGAACGATCAGCTCGCGCGCGGCGCCAAGGTATTCCGCACGCTGTGCGACGCGTGCCACACGATGCACGGCGCGAACGCGGTGGTCGAGCTGTCGCGCACGTGGACCGACGATCAGCTGCGCCTCAACATTGCGAAGCTGCAGCACACGAAGAGCTTCATGCCGCCGTTCGCGGGCAACGCCGACGACGTCGAAGCGATCGCGCAGCTGCTCGAGTGGGAACGCGCCGGCGCGCCGAGCACGTGGCCGGTGCACGCGACCGCGCCGCAGATCGCCGGCTGGCTCGACGACGCGGGGATCAAATGATCTGGCCGTTCGACGGCGACCGCGGCGGCGTGCTCGCGCTCTATGTCGTCACGCTCGCGCTGCATGCGGCGTTCGTCAGCTACGTCGTCGGCGGATCGGCGTACGCGCTCTTGCGTCGGGATGCGGTCGCCGACGACGTGCGGTCTCGGCTGCCGTTCATGCTCGGCTGCGGCATCACCGCCGGCGTCGCACCGCTGCTGTTCGTGCAGTTGCTCCACCAGCACCGCTTCTACACGGCGCACTTGCTCGCCGGGCCGCGCGCACTCGCGATCGTGCCCGCGCTGATCGTTGGGTTCTACGGCCTGTATCTCGCGAAGAGCTCGCCGCGCTGGCGCCGGGTCGCGCTCGGCGTCGCGCTCGCGTGCTTCGCATTTGTGGCGTGGTCGTGGAGCGAGCTGCACGAGCTGATGCAGGCCGATCCCGAATGGGCGCAGCTCTACGCGGCCGGCGATCGGTTCTACGCATCGAGCCAGCTCGCGCCGCGGCTCGTCGTGCTGTTCGGCGCGATGGCGACGATCTTCGCCGCGATCGCCGCGTGGTTCGTCGCGGATCGGGCTGCGCTCGCGCGCGTCGCGATCGGCGGCCGCATCGTCTCGATTGTTGGCGCGGTCTGGCTGTGGCGCGCGGGCTTTGTCGTCGACGGACCCGCGCGCGCATGGCTGTACCTGCTCGCGGTCGCCGTCGCGATCGACACGGTGGCGTGGCTGGTTCGCGCGTTGACGGTCGCGACCGCGGCGGGCGCCGCTGCGTTACTCGCCGCGGTCGTCGTGCGCGAAGCGCCGCGCGTCGCGCTGATCGAGCCCGCGCACGGGCCCGCCGGCGGCGTGGTCGCGTTCGCGATCGCCGTCGCGATCGGCGCCGCGGCGATCGCGTGGGTGATTCGCACGGTCTCGCGCACCTGATAGGCGCGCTGGATTAGTTTGTAAAGCGTGATAAGTAGCGCCTATGGATCGGCCCACCGTCCGGCAGCTCGAGGCGCTGGTCGCCGTCGCGGATCACGGCAGCTTTCGCCGCGCCGCGACCTCGCTGGGAATTTCGCAGCCCGCGCTCTCGGCGCAGGTCCAAGGCGCCGAGGCCGTGCTCGGCGTGCAGGTGTTCGAGCGCGATCGACGCGCGGTGCTGGTGACGCCCGCGGGTGATGACATCGTCGGCCGCGCGCGTGGCGCGCTCCAGATGATCGACGACGTCGCGGCCGCGGCCCGGCGGCGCGGCGAGCCTCTGGTCGGTTCGCTGCGGCTCGGCGTGATCCCGACGATCGCGCCGTATTGGCTGCCACCGCTGCTGTCGCACGTGCGCGCGAAGTTTCCCAAGCTCGAGCTCGTGCTGCTCGAAGATCAGACCGCGCGCTTGCTCGCCGCGCTCGACGCCGGTCAGCTCGATGTCGCGTTCGTCGCGTTGCCGGTGCCCGGTGATTTCACGACCGCGCCGATCGCGCGCGAGAGCTTTCTGCTCGCGGTGCCGCGTGGCGACGCGCTGCTTGCAAAGGCGAAGCTCGGCGAGCGCGATCTCGACGACCGCACCGTGCTGCTGCTCGAAGACGGCCACTGCCTGCGCGATCAAGCGCTCGCGGTGTGCGCGCGCGGCGGCGCGATCGAGTCGATGGCGGTTCGCGCGACGAGCTTGCCGACGCTCGTGCAGATGGTCGCCGGCCGGATGGGGATCACGCTGTTGCCGGAAGCGGCCGCCGATGCGCTCGTGCCGCCGCGCGGCCCCGTCGCGGTCGTCCCACTCGCGAAGCCGCAGCCGGGCCGTCAGATCGGGCTCGCGTGGCGTACGTCATCGGCGCGGCTCAAAGAGTTTCGCCTGCTCGCCGCGACCATGGCCGAGCAGGCCGAGCACGTGCTCGCCAAGCTCAGGCATCGATTCGCGAGCCGCGCGTCGTGACGATCGGGATCGTGCCGGCCCAATAGGGCAGCTGTTCGTCTTCGGGATCGCTCGGCAACGGGCCACCGCTGCGCGTCTTCGCCGAGGCCTCGGCGAGCGGAAACGCGACCACCATCGTCGCCGCGAGCTCCTTGTCGTTCGGCGGCCGGCACGCGGTCGATCGCCCGGGCTCGACCTTGTCGAGCAGCGCGGCCAGCGCCGCCAGCTTCTCCGCGCGATCGGTGATCTCGCGACCGCGGCCGAACGCGACGACCGAGCGGTAATTCGCCGAGTGATGGAGCGCGGTCTTCGCGAGCACGAGCGCGTCGAGCAGCGTGATCGCGATGCACGCGGCGCCGCCCTCAGCGAGGGTCTCGAGCATCCGGCTCGCCGCCGAGCCGTGAACGTAGAGCTGGTCGTCGACGCGCACGAACGTCGTCGGGATCACGACCGGTCCATGCGGGCTGGTGAACGCGATGTGGCAGATCAGCGCCTCGTCGCAGATCGCGGCGATCGCGGCGAAGTCGTGGCTGCCGCGCGCCGGCTTGCGGCGCAATCGCGTGCGCTCGGTTTTGTCCATGCGCGAACGATGCGACTTGGATGGACCATGTAAAAGGTCCAAGATTGCGATCCTATGTGGTCCATCGATCGAGCGCACGTGATCCCGCGTCGCGGTCATGGCGCGACCGCCGTGTTCGCCCGGATCGCCGCGGCGATCGCCGACGACATTCGCCGCGGCGTGCTGCGCGGCGGTGATCGCTTACCGAGCACGCGCGCGATCGCCGACCGGCTCGGCGTCACTCGCAATACCGTCGTGCACGCGTTCGACGACCTCGCCGCGCAAGGCTGGGTGATCTCGCACGGCGCGGCGGGCACGTTCATCGCGACCGAGCTGCCGGAACGCGCCGCCAAGCAGCGCGTGCACGCCGGGTTCGCGAGCCGGCCGAGCTTCGACATCGCGCCGGTCGAGCCGCTCGTGACGCCGTTCGAGCCGGGCGCGCGGTTTCAGCTGTCTGCCGGCGTGCCCGATCCACGGCTGTTCCCGAAGCTCGCGTTCGCGCGCGCATATCGCCGCGCGCTGCGGTCGTCGGCGGGCACGGCGGCGTTGAGCTACGCATCTGCGTTCGGCACGTTGCGGCTGCGCGCGGCGATCGCGGCGATGCTGCGCGAGACTCGCGCGATCCCGTGCAGCGCCGAGCACGTGCTCGTCACGCGCGGCAGCCAGATGGCGATCGAGCTCGCCGCGCGCACGTTGCTCGCGCCCGGCGACGTCGCGGCGGTCGAAGCCTACGGCTATCAACCGGCGTGGCGATCGTTCACCTCGGCCGGTGCGACGCTCGTCGGCGTGCCGCTCGACGACAACGGCCTCGTCGTCGATGCGCTACCGGCGAAGCCGCGCCTGGTCTACGCGACGCCGCATCATCAATATCCGACGACCGTGTTGATGTCACAGCCGCGCCGTTTCGCGCTGCTCGAACGCGCGCGCCGCGATCGGTTCGCGATCATCGAGGACGACTACGATCACGAGTTTCACTTCGATGGCCGGCCGGTCGCGCCGCTCGCCAGCGTCGATCCGTCGGGCTCGG
Organism: Kofleriaceae bacterium; assembly: GCA_036490255.1. Taxonomy (GTDB): domain Bacteria; phylum Myxococcota_A; class Polyangia; order Haliangiales; family Haliangiaceae; genus JABFXX01. Next base: position 1,200 of record DASXEF010000218.1, on the reverse strand, counting down.
TGCTCTACGTCGGCACGCTGTCGAAGGTGCTCGCGCCCGGGTTGCGGCTCGGATATGTGGTCGCGCCCGCGCCGGTGATCGCGACGCTCGCCGCGCGCCGCGCGACGCTCGATCGCCAGGGCGATCACGTGACCGAGCTCGCCGTGACGGATCTCATCGAGGACGGCGAGCTCGCGCGTCATGTCGCGACGTCGCGCCGGATCTACGCGGCGCGCCGCGATGCATTCGCGACGCTACTGCGCCGCGAGCTCGGCGGCGTGCTCGAGATCGCGCTGGCCGCCGGCGGCATCACGGTGTGGGCGCGCGTCGCGCCCGACATCTCGATCGAAAAATGGCGCGCACGTGCGCTCGCGAAGGGCGTCGCGTTCGTGGCCGGTCGCGAGCTCGCGCTCGGCCGCGCACCGTCGCCGTTCATCCGGCTCGCGTTTGCGCGCCACAGCGAGAGCGAGCTCGCGACCGCGGTGCGCATCCTCAGGGACGTAGTCCATTAGCTCAACTTGGCGCGCGCAACCTCTCGAGATCCTTCGGGGCGCGAGGGACGGACTAAAGCGAGCAATCACCACGTCGCGAGTGACGTCGAGTCATACGAGTACGTGGTGGCGCTAAACAGGTGGTCGCTGCCGTCGTACTCGTCGTACGTGATGCCGCAGGACACCAACGGCGTGCCGCCGAGCGTGTGGGCGGTCTGAGTCCAGTCACAGTCGCTACCGGGACGGACCTCGCGGCTCGAGGAGCACGTGAATCCAGACGGGCACGCTTGCAGGCCGTTGGTGGCCACGCCGTTCCGTTTCTGCCCGCATTGGACGATCGCGACGCTCGACGTCAGATTCACGTCGACGAGTGCGTATTGAACCGTCGAGACGACCTTGAGGCTCGTGGCCTGCTCGGTGAACGAGTAGCTCTGCGAGCAGCTGAGGCGCGGGGCGACCGACGAGCCCGAGCCGCCGTTGGCCGAGTCGGCGTGATCCTCGCCGGCACCAGACGCGTTGCATGCGAACGGGACCACAGCACCACGAAGAACGTTGCGCGCATTCGGCGATGCTGGAGCGCGGTCCGACGGCGGCAGCGGCTCGCTTTAGTCCGTCCCTCGCGCACCGAACGATCACGCGAGGTTGCGCGATCGAAGTTGCGCTAATGGACTACGTCCCTAGGTGAGGCTCATGCCGCCGTCGATCGCGAGGATCTCGCCGGTCATCCACG
>DASXEF010000203.1:0-10241 GCA_036490255.1 Kofleriaceae bacterium | reverse complement strand
CGCCGCGCGTGAACGCGCGTATGCCGTTCGCCGATCCGAACAATCCACACACGGAGGGTCAAGGCGCGCGGGTCGAGCTGTCGGCACCGCCGACGGAGGCCGACGATCCGTCGACGCCGAAGGGCACCGTCACGGCGATCGAGCTCACCAGCGCGAAGCTCGGCGCGAAGCGCAGGGTCGCCGTGTATCTGCCGCCCGGCTTCGATCCGAAGCGACAGTATCCGCTCGTCATCGCGTTCGACGGCGAAGTTTACGGCAGCATGCCGAGTCCGCAGATTCCGCTGCCGCACCTGCTCGACAACCTGATCGCCGCGAAGCAGCTCCCGCCGGTCGTCGCTGCGCTCGTCGACAGCATCGGCGAGCCCGAGCGCGAGCGCGACCTCGTCGAGTCGGAGCCGTTCGCCGCGTTCGTGGTCGACGAGCTCGTGCCGAAGCTCCGCGTCGATTATCACGCGGGGCTCGTGCCCGCCGAAACGCTCGTGACCGGCTCGAGCCTCGGCGGCCTCGAAGCGATCTATATCGGACTGCATCATTCGAAGGTGGTCGGTAACGTGTTGTCGAACTCGGCGTCGCTATGGGCTCGACCGCATCAGTTCGACAGCGACGTGCCGGACTACGTCGAAGGCGGCGCGATGATCCGCGAGCTCGCGGCGTCGCCGAAGCTGCCGCTGCGGTTCTACGTCGACACCGGCGTGTTCGAGGGCGAGCTCCGCGATCAGAATCGCCGGTTGCGCGACGTGCTCGTGGCCAAAGGCTATCCGCTGACGTACGCCGAATTTCACGGCGACCACGGCTATGCGAGCTGGCGTTACACGATCGGCAATGCGCTGATCGCGCTGTTGGGCAAACGCTGATCGCGCCATACACTCGCGTCGTGCGCGCACTCACGTTCTCTCGGTTTGGCGATCCGTCGGTGCTCGAGGTCCGGACGGTTCCAGCGCCGGTCGCTGCACCGGGTGTCGCGGTGGTCCGAACGCATGCGATCGGGCTCAATTTTGCGGACGTCTATCGCCGGCAAGGCCGCTATCACCTCGTCGGCGAGCCGCCGTGGATCGCCGGCTACGAAGCCGCCGGCGAGATCGCGATGCTCGATCCGAACGATGGCGCGTGGCGGCTCGGTCAGCGTGTCGCGTTCGCCGATGTTCCGCACGCGAACGCCGAGCTCGTCGCCGTTCCGCTCGATCAACTGATCCCACTGCCGGATGACGTGAGCTACCAGCTCGCCGCCGCACTCCTGCTCCAAGGCTTGACGGCTGACTACCTCGTCCACGACAGCTATGCGATTCGCGGCGGCGATCGCGTGGTCGTGCACGGTGCCGCGGGTGGCGTCGGCCTGTTGCTGGTGCAGCTCGCACGTGCCCGCGGCGCCGACGTCATCGCGCTCGCATCGTCCGAGAGCAAGCGAGCCGCGGCGTCGCGCGCCGGCGCGACTCGCGTCGCAGACTCCACGGGCGATTGGGTCGCGGCCGTCGCAGCCGCGACGACGAGCGGTGCCGACGTGGTCTACGACTCGGTCGGCACGACCGTGCTCGACAGCCTGCGCGCGACACGGACCGGCGGCACCGTCGTGTTTTATGGGATGGCCGGCGGCACGCCGCCGCCCGTCGATCCGCGGCTGCTCATGGACCGTTCGTTGCGTCTCGTCGGCGGTGATTTGTGGAACGTGTTGCGTACGGCCGACGATCGGCGAGCTCGTGCGACGCGACTGTTCGATGAAGTCCGCGCGAGCCGGCTCGTCGTGACGATCGACGAGTGCTTTCCGCTGGATCGCGGCGCGGACGCGCATCGCGCGATCGAGAGTCGAGCGCGCATTGGCAAGCTGCTGTTGATTCCGTAGCCGCTCGCGCGATTCCGTGCAAACCGAGTCGGCGCCTCGATCCGCGACGCGCTTGTGATGTACGGCGACACCCGCAAGCGGTCGAGCTCGACCTGATCCGGCGGTCGAAGTAGCCGGCGTCCGATCTGGTTCGGGAATTTTCGGCGCGCGTCGCGTTGTGGAGGCGGACCAACCAGGAGCTTCCATGACCCCGCAAGCGACTCTGCGTCTCGCCGGCGCAATCGCGGCCCTCGCGATCGCCGCACCCGCCGCACGCGCCGATGCCGTGGCGGACCTAAAGACCGGCACGTCGATCTTCATGCAGTTCGGTCAGGTGACGCTGAACGGCAAACAATACAGCGACGGCGGCTATCTCGTCCCGAAGCCGGCGAACACGCTCAGCTTCGACATTCCCGCGTCGGCGATCGGCATGAGCTTGCCGATCACGATGCACGTCGTCGGTCAGCCGGTGGCCAACTCGAACGAGATCTTGTTCTCGGTCACGGGCAACTACGGGTCGGGCATTGTCATCGACAGCGGCGGCGACACGCTCACGGGTGTCAACGGCTCGTTCATCGCGACGGCGACGATCTTCGCCGGCGGCGACAAGCCGAGCTGCGGCCATGGCGCCTGTCAGGGCGACGTCTATCTCCAGCTCGTGCGGGGCGGTTCGATCATCGCGTCGGGCTCGTGGGGAAACGCGACGATCCAGATCGTCGCCGGCGCGGGCGTCGGCGGCGTGACGCAGCCGGCGCTCGCGTCGTTTCACGTCGCCACCACCGACCAGCTCTGCGCCAGCGGACCGAACGCGGTCAGCCAGGTGCCGCTCGTGATCACGCTCGCCGGTCCCGCGCCGACGGGTGGCACGCGCGTCGATCTGCAAGTGCCGTCGCACGCGGGCCTCACCGACATTCCATCGTCGCTCACGATCCCGGCGGGCCACACGTACGCGTGGTGGTGGGCGGACCTGACGCCCGGGTTCTCGGGGATCGTCGATGTCACCGCATCGGCGGGCGGCGCGTTCTCGACGCTCGACGTCGACGTCGGCAGCAGCGCCGACTGCAACCCGCCGGCGAGCAAGCCGCAATACCTCGCGTGGGTGCCGCCGTGGCTCGTCGGCTGCGTCGCGTGCTCGCTGTTCGGCACGACGAACAACGAAGGCGATCCGGTCGTGACCGTCAACGGCGCGCTCGAGCTCATCCACGACAGCACGATCACCGTGCTGAGCTCGAAGACGTTCTTGCACGCGACCGCGGTCGGCGTCGATTCGATCAGCGATACCGGCATCATCGCGGGCCGCATGACGGTCAACGGCGTCACGCAGGTGTTTCGCGCCGACATGCTTCAGGGCAGTCACGAGCCGGAGCTCCTCGGTCAGATGGTGCCCGAGGCGATCAACGCGACGGGCTTGATCGTCGGCTATCGCGACGATCCGACGACCGGCAAGCACATCCCGACCTACAACTCCGGCAGCGGCGTGCGTGACCTGGCGCTCGCGAGCCCGGTCGGGGTGGTCGAAGCGCGCGCACTGCGCGTCAGCTATGACGGTCAGATCGTCGGCACGTACACCGACAACAGCGGCGTCATCCGCGGCTTTCGCTGGGTCGACGGCACCACGTACACGCTGCCGGCGATCGGCAATGCGCCGGCGCTTCCCGTCGCGATCAACGACGTCGACGAGATGGCGGTGAACAGCAGCACCGAGGCCGCCTTGATCTCGAAGACGGGCGTGGTCACGAAGCTCGGGGTTCCCGACGGCTACGAGTCGTTCGTCGTGACGTCGCTCAACCGCTACGGCTACGCGGTCGGCACGGCGACTCCGAAGCCAGGCGCGTTTGTTCTCCCGAACGCCGGCTTTCTGTGGAAACCCGGGACCGGCTTCGTGCCGCTCTCGAACTACGTGAAGGGCCTATCGGTCGATGACGCGTTGCACATCACCGACAACAACACCGTCATCGTCCACGGCACCGCCGCCGGCACCACCGATCTCTACATCGTCACGCTGTGACGGAAGGACTCGTTCATGCGGTTCTACACACCACTCATTCCATCGGCGACGGTCTTGATCGTCGCGTGCCTCAACACGCTGTTCAACCCGTGCCCCGGCAAGTGCGAGCCGAGCGTGCCCACCGGCGATATCCATTCCTGCGCGGTTTCCGGCGCTGCCGACGGCACGCAACAAGGCAATTGCAACGGCGGTCTCGGCAACCTGTGCGAGAGCGGGCTCGCGTGCGTCGACTGGGTTTGCATTCCGTGCGGCGGTAACGCCGATGCGTGTTGCGAGGATCCGGGCGGCGCAGACTTCTGCAACTCCGGCGGCACCTGCGATCACACCGCCGACTGGCCGATCTGCCGCTTCGATTGCGGAACGCCCGGACAGAAGTGCTGTCCCGACAACAACTGCTCCGTCGGCGCATGTGACATCGACACGCAGCAATGTGTCGGCGACAGCAGCGTGTGCAGCGGCTCGACCAGCTTCGACGTCTGGGTGATCAGCAATACATGCGCGGGCACGAAGCTCGAGTTCCGCTCTGACAACTCCGCCGACGCGGACGCGTGCGTCGAGCAAAACCTCGCGAACGACCCGGACCTGACGGCGCAAGGCGACATCGTCGGTGAGCCGGATCAGGAGCCGAACATCTACTACAGCTGCGCGAAGAACTGTCCCGTGCTGAGCGGCGCCGAAGGCGCGCATCAGTTCACCGCGTTCAGCAGCGACGAAGCGGTGGATTGCGGAAACCAGACGGACGGTCAGTGCGACTGGTCCCCGCCATCCCTGTCGCCGGTCACCTGCGACTAAGCGCCATCGCGCTACAATTGGCGCATGACCATCAAGATTCGCTACTGCAACTCGTGAGGGTACCAACCCAAGGCTGCCCGTGTGGCGGCCGAGCTGAAGCGCGCGTTGGGAGTCGAAGCGACGCTCGAGGTCGGTAGCTCGGGCGAGTTCACCGTCTGGGTCGACGACGCGAAGGTGATCGAGAAGAAGTTCCTGCGGTTCCCAGATCCGGCCGACGTGGTCAACGCGGTGCGAGACCGAATCGGACAAGTCCACTGACCGTTGATGCGCCCGCGGTACAGGACCTGTCGCGCACACTGGGTGTGCGTCGACTCGGGTAACACGATCGTGAATCGAGAGATTCACATCGAGCGTCGCGGTCGATACGATGGTTGCAGTGACTGTTCGCGCCGACGCACTGACACGAGCCGAGGAGATCCTCGCGAGCCTCGGCGTGTCGGCGGTCGACGTGCAGATCGCGATCGACCGTGCGGGTGAGTTCGTCGCGATCTCGCGCGCCGAGCGGACGCGGCGTCTCGCGATCGACGAAGCGGTCATGAATTTATTGTTGTCGCGCGGCGCGACGTGGGATTCGTGACGCGCGCGATCGTGTCGTGGAGCTCCGGCAAGGACAGCGCGTTTGCGCTGCACGCCGCGAGGCGAGCGGGGGAGCTCGACGTCGTCGGGCTCGTCACGACCATCACCGACCCGTTCGACCGCGTCTCGATGCACGGCGTTCGCGAGGCGTTGCTCGATCGCCAGGCCGACGCGCTCGGGCTGCCGTGCGCGAAAGTGCGCATCCCGACGCCGTGCTCGAACGCGGACTACGAGCGGCTCATGACGGCGCGCTTGCTCGCGGCGCGCGATGCTGGAGTGACGCACGTGATCTTCGGCGATCTGTTCCTCGCCGACGTTCGCGCGTATCGCGAGGCGATGTTGCGACCGCTCGGGCTGGTCCCGGTGTTCCCGTTGTGGCTGCGGAACACGCGCGAGCTCGCCGTGGCGATGCTCGACCTCGGCATCTCCGCGCGATTGACGTGCATCGATCCGAAGCGGCTCTCGCCGTCGTTCGCGGGACGCACGTTCGATGCCGCGCTGCTCGCGGATCTGCCGGCCGATGTCGATCCGTGCGGCGAGCACGGCGAGTTCCACACGTTCGTGACGCACGGCCCGATGTTCGCGCGCGCCATCGACGTAAGCGTCGGCGAGGTCGTCGAACGCGACGGGTTCGTCTTCGCCGATGTGCTCTAGGTGTGAAGTGCCGGCACGGTCGACGGCCGGGCGTGCGCATCGAGCGCGACCATCGTGAAGCGGCCGCGCGTGCCGAGCTGGCGATCGCCTGTCATCAGATCTTCGGCGTAGAGCACGACCTCGACCGTCATCGACGTGCGGCCGGTCGCGACCACCGTCGCGACGAGCTCGACGAGCTGACCTTGCCGCACCGGCACGTGAAAGTCGGTCTTCTCGCTGCTCGCGGTCACGACCATTCGCCGCGCATAGCGCGACGCGACCACGAACGCGGCCTTGTCCATCAGTGGGAGCGCTTGGCCGCCGAACAGCGTGCCGTAATGATTCGTCTGTTGCGGGAACACGACCTCGATCAGGCGCGCTTCCGTGATCTGACCGGCCGCGATCGTCTCGATGTCGCTGGCCGCGGGCTCAGAATGCGGCATCGAGCGTGACCTCGCCCTCGACGCCGACCTGATACGCCGACACGCGGCGCTCGAAGAAGTTCGTCACTTCTTGCACGTCTTGCAGCGCCAAGAAGCCGAACGGGTTCTTCGCGCCGTAGTGCTTTGCCATGCCGAGCGTCGCGAGCCGCTGATCGGCGCAGTACTCGAGGTACGCGCGGACTTCGCCGATCGACATGCCGGCGACGCCGCCGGCGAGCAGATCGTCGGCGAACTGCGCTTCGCAGTCGATCGCATCGTCCATCATCGCGCGGATGTCGCGCTCGAGCTCGGCGTCGAACAGCTCGGGCTCTTCGCGGCGCACCGTCGCGACGACCTCGAACGCGAACGCCATGTGCGCGCTCTCGTCGCGAAACACCCAGTTCGTCCCGCCGGCGAGGCCGTGCAACAGGCCTTTGCTGCGCAGGAAATACACGTACGCGAACGCGCCGAAGAAGAACAAGCCTTCGATGCACGCCGCGAAGCAGATCAGGTTGAGCAGAAACTGCCGGCGATCGGCCTGCGTCTCGAGCCGGTCGAGCTTCTGGATCGAATCGATCCAGCGCATGCAGAACTCGGCCTTCTTGCGGATCGACGGGATCGTGTCGATCGCCGCGAACGCGCGCTGGCGCTCGGCGTGGTCGGGCACGTAGGTATCGAGCAGCGTCAGGTAGAACTGGACGTGCAGCGCCTCTTCGTAGAGCTGGCGCGACAAGTACATCCGCGCTTCGGGCGCGTTGATGTGCTTGTAGAGGTTCAGCACGAGGTTGTTCGAGACGATCGAGTCGCCGGTCGCGAAGAACGCGACCAAACGCTGGATGAGATGGCGCTCGGCGGGCGTCATCTTCGCGAGGTCGGCGACGTCGGTCGAGAAGTCGACCTCTTCGACGGTCCACGTGTTCTTGATCGCGCCGCGATACATCTCGAAGAACGCCGGATACGCCATCGGCCTCAGCGTCAGGCACATGCCGGGATCCAAGATCCGCGCGGGCCGAGCGCTGCTCGACGAGACGCTGATCGGTCCGCTGCCCGACGCGATCACTGGCACGCCTCGCAGCTGCCGGGGTTCTCGAGCGAGCACGCGACGGCGGCCTCGTCGGTCACCGGCTTGAGCTCGGCGGTGGTCTTCGCGATGCGGGTCGCGGGTCGCGACCGCAAGTAGTACGTGGTCTTGAGGCCGCGCTTCCACGCGTGGAAGTACATCGCCGACAGCGCGCCGATGTTCGGGCTCTCGACGAACAGGTTCAGCGATTGGCTCTGATCGATGAACGCGCCGCGGTCGGCGGCCATGTCGATGAGCGATCGCATCGGCACTTCCCACACGGTGCGGAATCGCGTGCGCACGGCTTCGGGCAGCTCGACCATCGCTTGCACCGAGCCTTCGGCGCGAAGCAGGCGCGCGCGCGTCGGCTCGGTCCACAGCCCGAGCTGCTTCAATTCTTCGACGAGGTAGCGGTTGATCTGGATGAAGTCGCCCGAGAGCGTCTCGCGCTTGAACAGGTTCGAGACTTGCGGCTCGATGCACTCGTAGCAGCCGGCGATCGACGCGATCGTCGCGGTCGGCGCGATCGCGATCATCAACGAATTGCGCAGGCCGTGCTGCGCGATCTCGGCGCGCAGCGCGTCCCATCGTTCGCGATCGGTGGGGACGACGTTCCACGCGTCGAACTGCAGCTCGCCGCGCGCGGCGCGCGTGTCGGCGAACGACGGGTGCTTGCCCTTCTCGCGCGACAGCTCGACCGATGCCTGCAGCGCGTGGAAGTAGACCTCTTCGGCGATCAGCTTCGAGATCGCGCGCGCTTCGGGCGCGTCGAACGCGAGGCCGAGCTGGAAGAACACGTCCTGGAGGCCCATCACGCCGAGGCCGATCGGGCGCCACTTGAGGTTCGAGCGCTTCGTCGCCGCGATCGGGTAGTAGTTGAGATCGATCACGCGATCGAGCTGGCGGATCGCGGTGCGCACCGTGCGCGCGAGCTTGGCGAAGTCGAACGCGCCATCGACCACGTGGCGGCCGAGGTTGACCGAGCCCAAGTTGCACACGGCGGCTTCGTCGGCCGACGTGACCTCGATGATCTCCGTGCACAGGTTCGACAGGTGCACCGTGCCGCCGGTCGCGGTCTGGTTGCACGCGCGGTTCGACGCGTCCTTGAACGTGATCCAACCGTTGCCGGTCTGCGCGAGCGTGCGCATCATCCGCGCGTAGAGGTCGCGCGCGTTGATCGTCTTACTCGCGAGGCCGGCCGCTTCGGCGGCTTCGTAGGCGCGATCGAACGCCTCGCCCCACAGATCGGGCAGCTCGGGCACGCGCTTCGGATCGAACAGGCTCCACTCGCCGTTCGCTTCGACGCGCTTCATGAACAGATCCGGGATCCAGTTCGCGAGGTTCAGGTTGTGCGTGCGGCTCGCTTCGTCGCCGGTGTTGTCGCGCAGCTCCAGGAACGGCTCGATGTCGGCGTGCCACGGCTCGAGATAGACGCACGCGGCACCCTTGCGCTTGCCGCCTTGGTTGACGGCCGAGACCGACGAGTCGAGCGTCTTGAGCCACGGCACGATGCCGTTCGAGTGGCCGTTCGTGCTCTCGATCAACGAGCCGCGCGAGCGCACGCGGTGATAGGCGAGGCCGATGCCGCCCGAGAACTTCGAGAGCAGCGCGACGTCCGTGTACTTTTGATAGATCGACTCGAGGTGATCCGCGGGCGAGTCGAGCAAGAAGCAGCTCGATAGCTGTTCGTGCGACGTGCCGGAGTTGAACAGCGTCGGCGAGCTCGGCAGATACTCGAGCGTCGACAGCAGGCGATACAGCTCGAGCGTCTCGGCCATCGTCTCGGTCAGCGCGCATGCGATGCGCAGGAAGAACTGCTGCGGCGTCTCGATCACGAGCCGCGTCTCGGGGTGCCTCAAGAGGTAGCGGTCGTAGACCGTGCGCAGGCCGAAGTATTCGAACTCGCGATCGCGCTCGAGCACGATCGCGTCGTTGAGCTTGCGCGCGTTGGTCGCGACCATGCTCGCGAGCCGCGCGTTGACGAGCCCGAGCTTGTGACCGTTCGCGATCGATTGGCTGAACGCTTGGATCTCTTGGTTGCGGACTTCTTTGTCGATGTACGTCGCGAGCAGGCGCGCCGCGAGCCGGCCGTATTGCGGCTCTTCCGTGATGAGCGACGCCGCGGTCTGGATCGATAGCCGATCGAGCTCGCTCGTCGTCGCGCCGTCGTAGAGCCCGCTGATCGTCTTGGTCGCGACGCGCATCGCGTCGACCTCGCGCAGGCCGTTGCAGCTGCGACTGACCGCGCGCACGATCTTGTTCAGATCGACGGTTTCGGTCGAGCCGTTGCGCTTGGTCACGCGCATGGTCGTCTGCGGCGCGCTGTCGCTGCGCTCGCGCGAATGGACGACGGGGACGGAGCTCGTGGTGGTCTGAGAGTCGCTGCGAGTTGTTTCGGTCTGCATCTGGATCCTCCTTCCGGGACGTGAAGACACGAGAGGAGAACCGGGCGCATAAACATGCGCCGCGCGAACAGCTCCCCCGAGTGTCGGATGCGTTTCCGTGCTGGCAGGTCTTCGGACTCGCGAGCGCGCCCGATCAGATGATCGAGCTCCTACTGTCCACGCTTCCCGACGACGAGCGTCAGTGCTTCTGTGGAGGTCGTTCTCGCTTACCGCTGCGGGGCAGTCCCGGCTTCGAACCGGGTTCCCTTGTCAGCCTTCGACTGTCGTCGTCGGCACCAGCATGGATGTTTCGTCAGTGATGGTTCTCTTTGCGGACTCCTGCTGACGTTCCCGTTGTAGGGCCGGTTCAGGCGGGCTGGCAACTTCCGTACGCTAGATCTGGTGGCGTTCGCGTGACAACACCGCTATCGGTGCCGATCCCGGGGGTACCGCACCGGTCTGACATCGGCGCGATCACAGCGTGCGGAGATGCGCGCCGGTCGTCGGATCCCAGATCCGAACCGTGCCGTCGTGGCTCGCCGACGCCAGG
>DASXEF010000175.1:0-7816 GCA_036490255.1 Kofleriaceae bacterium | reverse complement strand
TTTTGGAAGACTTCACTTAGCCAGCTCATCGGTGAATAACCCTATCGAGCGCGCATAGGTTGGGTCAAGCAACGCGCCCAGTGATTCGTAAGCGCGGACGAATACTTACTACGGGATCGTGAGCACGTGAGGCGTGCGTGCGCGCTCACTCACCACCACGCGGTCACCACGCAGTTACTGCATCGGCGCGCCGGCTTGAATCCACGCCGCGATCGCATCGAGCTTCTGGCAGCATAGCGGCTCGATATCGCCCTGCGGCATCAGGCCGACCGCGTTGCCGTGCGAATCCTGCGACGGAATGCCACCGGTCAGCGCCGGATCGGCATCGGCTGGCTTGATCTGGCCCGTCATCACCAACAGAAAGCTCTTCGCCGGATCGCCCGGCACGACGAGCGTGCGCGTGGGATCGACTTGTGACGCTTTGCCGACCAACGTCGTGTAGGCCGAGCCCATGTTGCCGAGGTTCAGGTACCCCGCGACGTTGTTCGACTCGCCCTGGTGGCAGCTGTTATCGAGCGCGCACTTCGGCTGCATGATCTGCGTCGCGACGTACGTGAAGTCGGCGCGGCCGGTGGCATCGAGGCAACTCTGGACATTCTCGCTGACCGGGCACAGCCGCGCGTTGAGGTCCGTCGCGTCCGGCTTGGCATGATCGAGGTCGTAGCGGCAGGCGACGCTCACGAGCAAAACCAGAGGCACGATCCGCACGTCGCGGACCCTAGCATGCACGCGTGGCGATCTGCTCGACCCTACAGACAGGACAGTGATGTACAGCGCGCGGGTGGCGGTGGCACCGGCGGCGCGGCAACGACGTCGTCGAACGATCGCAGCGGTGGGGCAGCCAGGAACGCGGACGGCAGGGTCCCGCGGACGAACGGCATCCACACGCTTTGCGGCCCGATACCGCCGGGCTCGCCGCTCCACGGCTCGACGCGCGCGAACGACACGTTCGCCGGCGGCGCGAAGTCGCGGATCTTCGTCGGCGGATGCGCCTTCTGCATCACCTCGAGCCAGATCGGCACCGCGACGCCGCCGCCGGTGATCTTGTCGCCGATCGGTGTGGAATCGTCGCGGCCGATCCACACCGAGCACAACAGATCGGTCGTGAAGCCGTTGAACCAGACGTCTTTGTAATTCGCCGACGTGCCGGTCTTGCCGGCGGTCGGCCGACCGAGCTGCGACGCGTAGCGCGCGGTGCCGCGCTGCACGACGCCTTTCATCATGTTGATCATCACGTAATCGACCGCGGGCGAGACGACCTGTGGCCCCGGCGGCGTGTTGCGCAGATCGTCGACGATGTGACCGGCGGCGTCGGTGACGAGATCGTAGAACCGCGGCGTGACCTTGCGGCCGCCGTTCGCGATGCCCGCATAGCCGGTCGCGATCTCGAGCGGCGTGAGATCCGGCGTGCCCAAGCTGATCGAGATGTGGCGCGGAATCGGCGACGTGATGCCGTAGCCGCGCATGATCTCGATGATGCGATCGAGCCCGACTTGGACGGCGAGCTGCACGCTGATCGTGTTGAGCGAGAACGCGAGCCCGGTCATCAGCGTGACGTCGCCGAGGTACTGGTTGTCGTAGTTTGCGGGCGTCCACGTGCCGGTCGCGGTCTGCACCGAGAACGGACCGTCGCGCAGGTGATCGACGGGAGTCTTGCCGGCCTCGAGCGCCGCCGAGTAGATGAACGGCTTGATCGACGAGCCGACCTGGCGCTTGGCCTGCGTCGCGCGATCGAACTGCGACGCGGTCCAGTCGTAGCCGCCGACGAGCGCGAGCACGCGGCCGGTATGCGGATCCATCACGATCACCGAGCCCTGCAGCGACGGCCGCTGCGCGAGCGTCGTGGCATTGCCGTCGTTGGCGAGCCGCACGGCGAGCAGATCGCCGAGGTGCAGCACTTGATGATCTTTGCTCTGCCACGCGCGCGCATCTTTCGCGTCGGCGTCGACGAGCGGCAGCCGCTTCGGGCCGAGATCGACGACCACGCCGCCGTTGCGCGGCAACTCGACGATCATCGCGCCGTAGCGCTGCTCGGGTAACAGTTGATCGGCGAGCGCGGTGGTGTCGTCGTTGGCGCCCGACAGTGGATGCGCGGCACCACCGGTCCACGCGCCGCGTTTCGCGGCCGCGACGTTGCCGATCGGGCCGCGAAAGCCGAGCTTGCGATCGAGCGACTCGAGGCCGTGGCGCAAGGCATCTTCGGCGACGCGTTGGGTCTCGGCATCGAGCGTGGCGTAGAAGTGATAGCCGCCCGCAAACAGCTCGCTGTTACCAAACCGCGCTGTCGCGATGCGGCGCACGTGCTCGACGAAGTAGGGCGACGCGAGGTGATTGACGTCGCTCTCGTCGACGAGCGCGATCGGCTCGACGAGCGCGGTCTGATACTCGCTCTCGGAGATGTAGTGATCGTCGCGCATGTGGCCGAGCACGTAGCGCTGGCGCTCGCGCGCGAGATCGATGTTGTGCGTCGGCGCGTACTTCGTCGGCGACGCGACGAGGCCGGCGAGCATCGCGGCTTCGGCGATCGTGAGGTCTTCGACCTCCTTCCCGAAGTACGTCTGCGCCGCGGCACCGACGCCGTACGCGCCGTGGCCGAGGTAGACGTGGTTCAAGTAGATCTGCAGGATCTCGGCCTTCGTCAACTCGCGCTCGAGCCGGACCGACAGCACGACCTCCATCATCTTGCGCCGGTACTTCGCGAGCCTCTTCGCGGCCGCGAGCTGCTCCGGCGTCATGCCGGTATCGGACAGATCGCCCTCGACGTTCGCGAGCAGCGTCTGCTTCAAGATCTGTTGCGTGATCGTCGAGCCGCCTTGCCTGATGCTCGGCGAGCGAAAGTTTTTCCACGCGGCGCGGACGATGCCGAGCGGATCGAAGCCGCCGTGTTGATAGAACCGCCGATCCTCGGCCGACAAGAACGCCGCGGGCACGTGGGGCGGCATGCGGTCGAGCGTGACGAGCTTGCGGTTCTCGATCGAGAAGCTGCCGATCTCGTCGCCGTCGGTCGCGAGCACGACCGACTTGCGATACGGCTTGTAGTCGAGCAGCTGCGTCAGATCTTGCGGCAGCTCCTGGTTGATCGAATCGACGACGAAGTACAGCGTCGCCGCGGCCAGCGAAACGCCGTAGACGAGCAGCAAGAGCAGCACGCGCAGCACCGAAAAGCGGCCGATCCGGCGCCGCCGCTTGCGACGCCGGCGCTTCGGACCTGCGGGCAAGCGCGCGTCGGCCACGGTAAGCTCTAGTCTATGAGGCTTCGCCACGCGGCGCACGTCCTCGCCTTCGTGTTGTCGAGTAGCGCGTACGCCGCGGTGCCCGACTACGCGCCGGGGCCGGCGCGCGTCGCGGTGACGCCGTTCGAGAACCACGTGCCGAACGGCGTGTCGATGGAGTGGCTCGTCGCAGAGGCGCCGTTCGAGATCGCCGAGAAGACCGAGACCGTGCTCGGGCTCGAGGCGATCGGCTCGCCGCTCTACGTCGGCGGCGACATGGTGCCGGCCGAAGCCGACACGGTCGCGGCGTTCGGCGCGCCGCTGCGCGCGAGCTTCGTGATCACCGGCTGGTTCGACAAGGTCGGCGACGATCTCCGCGTCGACATCGTGATCTGGAAGCTCGCCGATCACGCGAGCGCGACGATCGCCGGCGAGGCGCAACAGCGCGGCCCGGTGCCGACGTATCACCAGATTCTGGGCAACGCGCTCGCCGATGCGTGGACGAAAGCCGGCGTCCCCGTCGACGATGCGGCGCGCGCGCGGCTGACGCGCACGCTCGCGAAAGATATCTACCCCGTGTTCATGATGGGCCGCGGCCTCGGCTACATGACCGGCGCGATCGGCGGCAAGGTCGAGCTCAAGGCCGCCGAGCACGATCTCGAGCGCAGCGTGTTCTTGGATCCGAAGCTGTTCGAGGCGCAGCGCTTGCTCGGCGAGCTGTATTCGCGCGATCCGAAATCGGCGAACAAAGCGGCCGCGAAGTTCAATTACGCGGTCGATCTCGCGCCCGACGACGTGCCCGCGTTGCGCGCGGCCGCGATCGCGACGGCGCAGCAGCAAAAGTGGGAGCCCGCGCTCGAGCTGTTCACGCGGCTCGTCGCGCTGCGGCCGTGGGATACCGATGCGCGTTACCAGCTCGGCCAGGCGATGTGGCAGCTCGGCGATGCCGACAACGCCGAGCGCCAGCTCGAGCAAGTCACCGATCACGCGCCGGATGATCTGCGCGCGCGTCGCGTGCTCGTGCTGATCCACTCGGCGCGCGGCGACACCAAGAAGCTCGCGAGCGAGCTCGAGGCCATCGCGAAGCGCGCGCCCAACGACCTCGAAGTGAAGAGCGATCTCGCGACCGCGTACGGCGCGCTCGGCGAGTGGCGCAAGGCGATCGCGCAGCTCGAGACGATCGCGAAAGCGCAGCCGAACGACGCCGCGCTCGCGATGCGCATCGGCGACGCGCATCGCGCGAACAGCGATCTCGACGGCGCGCTCGGCTGGTACGCGCACGCGCAGCAGCTGTTGCCGTCGTCGAGCATGCCGGGCTTCGTGATCGCCGAGAGCCAGTTCGACGCGGGCAAGCTCGCCGACGCCAATCGCACGTTCACGAATCTGCAGAAGTTCGCCGGCGATCTCGCCGCCGCCGAGCACGACCTCGGCGTGATCGCGTTCGTGCAAAGCCGCGCCGACGATGCCGCCTGGTATCTGCGCAAGGCCGTGCGCGAGGCGCCGCGCGTGCTCGCCACGCGCCGTGCGGTGATCGCGGCCGAGCTGTTGCGCAAGGACAGCGCCGCCGCGCTCGCGCAGCTCGAGCCGGCGCTCGCCGGCTGGCCCGACGATGCCGTGCTGCACTATCTCGCCGGCGTTGCACACGCGATGGCAGGCGATGCGACCGCGGCGCACGCCGAGCTCGAAGCGGCGCTCGCGAAGGATCCGAAGCTCGTCGCGGCGAGTGCGGCGCTGACGGCCATCGATGCCGGCACGCCGCTCGCGATCGACTACGCGCCCGAGCTGATCCGGCCGTGGGGCGATCGCGCGGCGATCGGCGCGACGCTCGATCGCTTCACGCGATCTGCAGCCGAGCTCGCGGCGATCCGCGCCGCGTACCAAGCCGACTTCGTCGCGATGCTCGGGCTCGTCGGCAAAGGCCCGAGTGCGCAAAAATCGACCGGCGGCTGCGCGGTCGGCGCGATCGCGCCGCTGTGGAAGCGCGCCCAGGCGAGCCTCGCGAGCTACGACCGCGTCGGCGAGGATCTCGAGGTCGCGTATCGCTATCTCGCGCGCCACGACGAGGCCGGCTTGACCGTCGGGCTGTTGCCGAACCAGCGGCTCGCCGTGCGCGGCGCGAAGCAGACGATGAAGCTCGCGCTCGCCGACCGCGGCGAATTGCGCAGCGAATGGGCGCGCGGGCTCGCGCCGGAACTACGTGCAGGTGGCTGCAGCGATCCGCTGCTCGCCGCGGCGGTCGCGAACCCGCAGCGCTACCACGTGATCGCCGACGACACGGTCGAAGCGCCGCCGAAGCAGGCGCCGCCGCGCGCGAAGCCGCGGTCGACGTTCTTCGTCGATAACAGCGGCTGTGCCGATGCGGTCGACGTGTGGATCGACGGGTTGCACGTCGGTCAGGTCGCTCCCGGCCGGCGCAGCGCGCTCGTCGCCGACGGTGGCGCACGCACGCTGTGCTTGCTCGGCCCCGGCGCCGCGCAATGCGGCGATCGCGGCACCGTTCGTCAGGTCTACCTACACGACGGCTGGAGCGTCGTGATGCATTGTCCGAAGTGATTTCGGAAATCCCGCTGCTACGATTTCGGTGTGGGGTTACAGCTCGCGATTTCGGGAAACGGTCCGGCGCGCGTCATCGCGTTACACGACGGCGAGCTCTCGCTCGGTCGGGTCAGCGGCAACGACATCGTGCTGCCCGACGGCACGGTGTCGCGCCGTCACGCGATCGTTCGCACGAGCCGCCAGATCTCGACCGTCGTCGATCTGCACAGCGCGAACGGCGTGGTCGTCAACGGCGCGCGCGTGATCGAGCCGCGCGTGATCTGGGGTGGCGATCGCATCCTCATCGGTCGCTTCACGCTCGACGTTCGCGACGCGCACGACTTCGCATCGGAAGAGCCGACGAACCCGCGCGTGGTCGCGACGCGCTTCGAGCCGCGCGACGATACCGAGGCGCAATTGCTCGCGCAGATCGACGCGCGCGAGCTCGGCGGCCGCGAGGTCTACGCCGATTGGCTCGACGATCGCGGGCTCGCCGATGAAGCCGCGTTCGTGCGCACGCAGGATCAGCTCGCCGCCGTGCGCCGCAAGGGCGATCGCGTCGCGCTGCACGTGCTCGGCAATCTCGCGCGTGGCTCGGCGTCGCAGCTCGACGTGCTCTGGCGCCGCCGCGTCGGCCGGCCGACGATCGAGCGTTGCGCGGCCGAGTTCGAGTTTCGCTGCCCGAAAGATTGGGGCGAGCTCGAGCAGACCGGCAATCCGAACATGCGGTTCTGCGGCGCGTGCGACAAGCCGGTGTACTACGCTGCATCGATCGACGAGGCGCGTGATCATGCGGCGAATCGCGAGTGCGTCGCGCTCGACCTCGGCGCGGCGCGCAGCGAACGCGATCTCGAGGCGCCGTACGGTCGTCGCTGCGAAGACTGCGGCTACGTCGCCGGCAACTATCGCGCGTCGGAATGCGCGCGTTGCGGCGGCTCGCTCGCACAACCGCCGATGATGGTCGGGATGATGATGTCGCCGCGGTAACCGCGGTACCTTGTGGCGTGCACCTGCCGCAGCTCGCGTTCGGCTCGCCGCGTCTGCTCCCGAAGCCGGAGCGGATCACCGGGCGCGTCGTCGTGCTCGATATCGCGTTCGCGGCGACGGTGGGCACGAGCGTGTCGTTCGAGACGGTCACGCAGCCGTTCTTGACCGGGCTCGGCGATCGCCTCGCGGCGTGGGTCGATCATCACGATCACGAACGCCACGCCGAGTTCGCGAACGATCCGCGCTTCGTGCTCTCGACGAAGGCCGAGCACGGCGCGTGCCCCGAGATGGTCACCGCCGAGCTCGTGCATCGCACCGGACCGATCGATTCGATCCTCACGCACGTCGATCTCGACGGCCTCTACGCGGCGGCGAAGTGGATCCTGGGCGGCACCGAGCCGTACGCCGGTGCCGACGACGACGCGCGCGCCGTCGACACGCGGATCGGCACGCCGTCGCCGCGAGCCGCGCGCATCGATCGCGCGCTGCGCGCGAAGTTTCGCGACGATCAGCTCAAGCGCGCGGTGGTGCATTTTCTCGTCGACGGGATGCACAAGGGCGTGCACGACGACGTGATCGACGAAGCCGCCGCCGAGTTCGAGCGCCGCGACGCGTTCACGCAAGAGCTCGCGAAGCGGTTCACGATCCGCGGTCGCGTCGCCGTCGTCGATACCGCCGGCTCCGCCGGGCCGTTCGACAAGACCGATCTGTTGCTCGCCGGTCAGGAACGCGCGCCGGTCTCGATCGTCCGCGACTCCGGCATGCTGACGATCGCGGCGCCGTTCGAATCCGGCTGGGACTTCGTCGCGCTGTTCGAGCTCGGCGGCGGCATGCCGACGCGCGTGACCATCCCCGAGCAGCGGCTCGACACGGTGATCCAGAAGATCAACGATGCGCCCGCGCCGACGCCGCGCACGGCGTAGCTGATATGCCGATCGGCGTCCGGGCTTAGCCGAAGAACACGTCGAGCATCGGAAACGCGGCGCGCTCGCGCAGGCAGTCCCACAAAAAAACCGCGAGCCCGATGTCGCCCGTCCACAACGAGTGGCGCGGCTGGCTGGCCGCCTCGAATTGTCCGATCG
>DASXEF010000148.1:0-5267 GCA_036490255.1 Kofleriaceae bacterium | reverse complement strand
CCAGCGCGTCACCGGCACCGTCACGCGCCTTTCGCCGTTCGGCGCGTTCGTCGAGCTCGCGCCCGGCGTCGAAGGCCTCGTCCACATCAGCGAGCTCGGCGCGGGCCGTCGCATCAACCATCCGAAAGAAGTCGTCGCGGTCGGCCAAGAGGTCGAGGCCACCGTGCTCGGCATCGATCACGAGCGCCGGCGGTTGTCGCTGTCGATCGCGTCGAGTAACGACGCCGCCGCTCCCGAAGAGGTGGCCGCAGCGAAGCACTCGCCGCAGAAGCTCGGCACGTTCGGCGACCTGCTGTCGCGCAAGAAGTGAATAGCGCCGCGCTCGCGCGCGTTCGTTTCGGTATGCGCTGCGCTGCGATCGTGGTCGGACTCGTCGGTACCGCATCGGCGGCACCAGCGTGGATCGACACGCCGGCGTGGCCGGAACATGCAACCGCCGCCGAGCTGACCTGGCTCGTGTCTCCCGCCGTCGCTGCCGGTTCGAACGAAATGCCGAACCAGCCGGTCGAGCTCGTCGTCGCGATCGCCGGCGTCGAGCGTCGCGTCACGTTGCGCCCGACGTACGGGCAAATGGTGCCGACGTATCAATCGATCTGCGGCAACAAGGCGTTCGCGCCGAATCGCGGCGAGCTCTCGCAGATCAACTTCGAAGAAGGCGGCTTCGGCGGCTTCTTGGTGCGCCGCGCCGGCGACGACGCGCTCGAAGTCGTCGAGTGGACGCAAGAAGACGGCGCGTGCATCGTCCACGGCAAGATGACGGCGTGCCCGCGCAAGGACAAGGTCGTGGCGAGCATGCACGTGCCCGCCGGTGTGACCGTGCGCGAGCACGTGTTCGAGCTCGACGCGCACGGCAAGCGCACGCCGTTCAGCTGCAAGTAGCGCTAGAGCTTCACGTACTCGAACTGCTCGGGCAGCCCGTTGATGCCCTTGATCGGCGGCGCGATCCAGCTCGCCATCTTGCCGGGCTCGTAGACCGCCTTCATCAGCGACTTGACGAAGTCTTCGTCGGCTTGGTTCGGCAGCCACTCGCCCTCGCGCGCGTCCCACGTCGCCTGATCGATCATCTTGCCGTCGGGCGTGAAGCGATGGTTCGCCCACATGCCGATCTGGCGATGGAACTTGTGGCTCGGCAGCACGAGCGTGAAGTCGCAGCCTTCGTCCTTGAGCGTCTTGTTCCAGCGATCGACGCCGCGCTGGCAGTCCTTGATGTACTCGGTGCGCAGCACCTCGTTGAGCGCGTTGCGCATCGGCACGTCTTCGCGCACGACCTTGCCGTCGCGCAGGACGTCCATCGAGAACGTGCTGCCGATCAGCTTGTGCTCGTCGTAGCGATCTTCTTTGTAACGGCCCTTGAGGCCGGCCGCGAATGCATCAGCGGCGTTCGACGACACTTCGCCGCCGAACAGATCGAGCGACAGCGTGTACCAGAGGTTGAGATACTTCTGGATCGTCGGCAGATCGACGCCGCCCTGCGCGCGAACGTCGCCGGTCTTCATGAGCTCGGCCGCGCGCTTGACGACGCGTTGCACGCCGCTCTCACCGACGAACATGTGATGCGCTTCTTCGGTCAGCATGAAGCGGCACGTGCGCGCGAGTGGATCGAAGCCGCTCTCGGCGAGCGACGCGAGCTGATACTTGCCGTCGCGGTCGGTGAACATCGTGAACATGAAGAAGCTGAGCCAGTGGCTCGTAGGCTCGTTGAACGCGCCGAGGATGCGCGGCTTGTCGGCATCGCCCGAGCGGCGCTGCAGCAACTCCTCGGCTTCTTCACGGCCGTCGCGGCCGAAGTACGTGTGGAGTAGATAGACCATCGCCCACAGGTGACGGCCCTCCTCGACATTGACTTGAAAAAGATTTCGCAAGTCATAGAGCGACGGCGCGGTCGCGCCGAGCATGCGCTGCTGCTCGACGCTCGCGGGCTCGGTATCGCCCTGCGTGACGACGAGCCGTCGCAGCATGTTGCGAAACTCGCCCGGCACTTCGTCCCACACGGGCTGGCCGGCGTTGTCGCCGAAGCTGTGGACGCGGTTTTCCTGCTTCGGCTCGAGGAAAATCCCCCAGCGATAGTCGGGCATTTTCACGTAACCGAAATGAGCCCAGCCGTCGTTCTCGACGGAGATCGCGGTGCGCAAGTAGATGTCGCGCGCCTGCCAGCCTTCAGGGCCCATCTCCTTCCACCAATCGATGAACTTCGGCTGCCACGCTTCGAGCGCGCGTTGCAGGCGTTTGTCGCCCGCGAGATCGACGTTGTTCGGAATTTTCTCGTCGGTGATGACAGCGGTCATGGCTTAGGTCCTCTTCCACTGGAATTGGGGGCGTTCCGGTCGGCCGTAGAGCGTTAGCGCGCCGTGCTCGCCGGTCGAGTTCGCGCGCGTGAAGATCCAGTTCTGCCAGGCGCTGAGCCGGCCGAAGATCTTGGTCTCAAGCGTCTCGGGACCGACCCAGCGCAGCGACGCTTCCATGCCCGTGAGCGCATCGGGCGACAACGACGCGCGCTCTTCGATTGCGATGCGCAGCTCGTCTTCGAAGTCGATGTCGTCGGCGGCGATCGTCGCGATGCCGAGCTGCTCGGCATCTTCCGACGTGATCGAGCGATTGCTGCGTGCGAGCACCTCTTTGACATGACCGGGCTCGCCGTAGAACCGCGCCTCGAGCCGCGATAGGCCCGACGACGTCGTGTTGAACCCGGCGTTCGCGACCGAGAGCATGACGCCGATCTTCTCGGCCTTGTCGATCTGCATGTAGAAGCGATCGGCGCCGAGCGCGAGCTCGAGCAGCACGCCGGCGAAGCACGACTCGGGCGAATCGGCGACCGCGTAGAAGCTGCGCGCCGTGTTGTCGAACCGCTTGAGCACGCGGCGTTGCAGCAACCGCACCTCACGCGCGAACCCGGTGGTCGAGCGAGCGAGCGCGTCGTCGTGCAGCAGCACCTCCGACGCATCGCCGACGGTGCGCACCGCGATGACGTTGATCTCGGGATAGTCGAAGCGCAACCGCAGCAGCGCGTCGTCGAGCTCGCGGAACGCGTGCAAGCTCCACGTGGTCGGCACGGTGAGATCGATCGGACCGGCGTCGGGGCCGCGCACGACGAGCTCGCCGGTGCGATCCGCCGCGTCGAACGACAGCGTGACGTACTTGTACGTGATCGCTTCGGGCGTCACTTTGGGCGAGAGCTCGGGCAACGTGACGGCCGGGCCGCGCGTGACCGTCTGCTTCGCGGCGAGCGCCTTCGCGGCATCGCCGACCGCCGCGTCCCACTTCGTGCGCGACACCAAGTGATCGACGAGTCCCCAGTCTTTGGCGCGCTTGCCCTTGATGCCTTCGGCGGTCGTGCAGAACACGTCGGCGCGATCGCGGCGAACCTTGCGCTTGTCGACCAGCCGCGTGAGGCCGCCGGTGCCAGGCAGCACGGCGAGCAACGGCGTCTCGGGGAAGCTGACGGCCGAGTTGCCGTCGTCGACGAGCATCGTCTCGTCGCACGCGAGCGCGAGCTCGTAGCCACCGCCGGCCGTCGTGCCCTTGCACGCGGCGAGCGACGCGAGCCCGCTGTTTGCAGAAGCGTCTTCGAGATAGATCCGCGTCTCGTTCGTGAACTTGCAGAAGTTCACTTTGAACGAGTGCGTCGACAGCCCGAGCATGTAGATGTTGGCGCCCGAGCAGAACACGCGATCGAGATCGGCGCCGAACACGACGCACTTCACGTCCGGATGCTCGAAGCGCAGGCGCTGGATCGCATCGGCGAGCTCGATGTCGACCGAGAGGTCGTACGAGTTGAGCTTGAGCTCGTAACCGGGTTTGTGCGGGTGCGCGTCGTCGACCGCCATCGTCAGTCGCGCGATGTCGCCTTCGATCGCGAGCTTCCAGTGGTGATACCGGCTCGGATGAGTCTCGAAGCGGGTCGGGTCCATGGCGATCTTGTATCGTGCATTTTATTGCTTGTCACGGCGATTCGACATGCACTATATTGCCTGCGTGACTTTCCTGGAATCCGTCGGTGCAGCCGTGCGCGCCCAGCGCGAGCGCAAGGGCTGGTCGCGCCGCGAGCTCGCCGAGCACAGCGGCGTTTCGGAGCGGTTCCTGGCGCAGCTCGAGACCGGCGACGGCAACATCTCGCTGCGGCGGTTCGCCGAGGTGGCGCATGCGCTCGGCACGTCGCCGCAAGCCCTGCTCGCCGCCGAGGCGCCGAGCACCAAGCCGATCGCGCTGCTCGGCGTGCGCGGCGCGGGCAAATCTTCGATCGGCGCGGCGCTCGCGAAGAAGCTCGGCCGCCGCTTCGTCGAGCTCGATCAGGAGATCGAAGCCGCGACTGGGCTGTCGCTCGGCGAGGTGTTTGCGGTTCACGGCGAGGCGTATTACCGCCGCGTCGAGCGCGAGGTGCTCGCGCGCGTGCTCGCCGAGCCGGATGCGATCGTGCTCGCGACCGGCGGATCGATCGTCAACGATCCGGCGACGTACGCGCTGTTGCGCTCGCGCGCGCACACGATCTGGCTGCGCGCGACCGCCGAGGATCATTGGAATCGCGTCGTCGCACAGGGCGATCGCCGGCCGATGGCCGAGAATCCGCACGCGTTCGAGGAGCTGCGCGCGTTGCTCGCGGCGCGCACGAAGCTCTACGCCCGCGCCGACGAAACCGTCGAGACCAGCGGGCGGACCGTGCGCCAGGTCGTCGCCGAGCTCGCAGCGTAGGCTCAATCTTCGTCGCGCACGACGCGTTCGTCGAGCACGACGACGAGCTCGCTGACGCTGACCGGCTTGACGAGGTGGACGTCGAAGCCTGCATCGGCAGACCGCGACCGATCCGCCGGCAAGCCGTATCCAGTCGCGGCGATCAACGTCGCATCGTGGCCGTATTTCGCGCGCAAGATCTTCGCGAGCTCGTAGCCATCGAGGTCGGGCAGACCGACGTCGAGCACGCCCGCATGCGGCAGAAAGGTCTGCCACCTGCCGAGCGCATCGTGCGCGTCGTGCGCGATCGAAGTCTGGAAGCCCGCGCCTTGCAGCGCTTCCGACAGCAGCTCGGCGATGTCGACGTTGTCATCGACGACGAGCACGCGCACGTCGGCGCGCGCGCGTGTCGACATCGGCCGCGGCGCTTCTCGCACGAGCTCGACGTACGGTATGGTCGGCAGGTCGACGGTGAACGCAGTGCCTCGGCCGCGGCCGTCGCTACGCGCGTGGATCGATCCGCCGTGCCGCTGTACGAGGTTGCTCACGATCGCGAGCCCGAGGCCGAGCCCGCCTTGCAGCGCATCGCGCTCGCGGTCGGC
>DASXEF010000093.1:0-7666 GCA_036490255.1 Kofleriaceae bacterium | reverse complement strand
GCTTGCTGCGGTGGATCGTGAGCGGGCCGAGCCGCGAGCCCTTGCCGCCCGCCATGACCATCACCAGCGTGTTCTGCATCATGGCCGCAACCGAATTT
Organism: Kofleriaceae bacterium; assembly: GCA_036490255.1. Lineage (GTDB taxonomy): Bacteria > Myxococcota_A > Polyangia > Haliangiales > Haliangiaceae > JABFXX01. The sequence goes on along the minus strand of DASXEF010000093.1, from coordinate 7,568 downwards.
TACCGCGGCTTCACGTGCTGGGTGCAAGAGACGCGAAGACGTGCTGCCTATAGAAGCGCAGCTCGTCGAGGGATTCTCGGATGTCGTCGAGCGCCCGGTGGGTCTCGTGCTTTTGCGGCTGCTTCGCCACGATCGCCGGGTACCAGCGCCGCGCGAGCTCCTTGATCGTCGACACGTCGACCATCCGGTAATGCAACCGCTTCTCGAGCGCGGGCATGTACCGCCGGATGAACCTGCGGTCTTGATGGATCGAGTTGCCGGCGAGCACGGGGCGGTCTTTCGCGCTGGCGTGCGCGTTGATGAACGCGAGCGTTTGCGCCTCGGCATCGGCATCGCTGATCGTCGACGCGCGGACGCGATCGATCAGCCCGGAGCCGCCGTGATGCTTCTGGTTCCAGTCGTCCATCGCGGCGAGCACGGCGTCGTCTTGATGGATGACGAGATCGGGACCGGTCGCGATCTCGGTCAAGTTGCCGTCGGTGAGGATCGTCGCCATCTCGATGATGCGCTCGCGCGCGGGATCGAGACCGGTCATCTCCATGTCGAGCCAGACCAGCACGTCGGCCATTGGCCGAACATATAGTCAGCTTGCCGCGGCGTCGATAGCGGGCGGCATTCCCCAGCCGGCTTGGTAGCCGAACAGCTCGTTGGCGGCGCGCGGCCCGTCGGGGCCACCCACGATCGCGAGCGCGTCTAAGGGGACCAGCGCCGGATGAGCGCTACCGCACGCATGGGCCAGATGGGTCAATTCTTTGCGCAACGTGGCCAAGTAGTTCGCGAGCCGCGCCGACTTCAGCGTCGGATCCAGCCCGCGCATGAGCCACTTGTTCTGGGTCGCGACGCCGGTCGGGCAGTGGCCGGTGTGGCAGCGCTGCGCCTGGATGCAGCCGATCGACAGCATCGCCTCGCGCGCGACGTTGATCAGGTCACAGCCGAGCGCGAGCGCGAGCAACGCGCTCTCGGGAAACCCGAGCTTGCCCGAGCCGATGAACACGACGCGGTGCTGTACGCCGGCCTCGGCGAAGATCTTGTAGACCTCGGTGAAGCCGAGCCGGAACGGCAGCGCGACGTGATCGGTGAACACGAGCGGCGCGGCGCCGGTGCCGCCTTCACCGCCGTCGATCGTGATGAAGTCGGGCGCGCGGCCGGTCTTGTCGATCTTGTCGGCGAGCTCGCGCCAGAACGGCAGCTGGCCGACCGCGCTCTTGATCCCGACGGGCAAGCCGGTCGCGTCGGCGAGCATCTCGATGAAGTCGAGCATGCTCGACACGTCGGAGAACGCGCTGTGCCCGGCGGGCGAGATGCAGTCGCGGCCGAGCGGGATGCCGCGGATCCGCGAGATTTCGGCCGTGATCTTCGCGGCCGGCAGCACGCCGCCGAGCCCCGGCTTCGCGCCTTGCGATAGCTTGATCTCGATCGCGCGGACTTTCGCCGACGCGACGGATTCCAAGAAGTGCGTCATCGAGAACGCGCCGGTGTGATCGCGACAGCCGAAGTAGCCGGTGCCGACCTGCCAGATGATCTCGCCGCCTTTGCGGTGATAGTCGGAGATGCCGCCTTCGCCGGTGTTCTGCAGCGCGCCGGCGAGGTGCGCGCCGCGGTTGATCGCCTCGACGGCGTTCGGCGACAGCGAGCCGAAGCTCATCGCCGACGTGTTGACGATCGACGTCGGCTGGAACGCGAGCTTGCGCTTGCGATACGCGCCGAGCGTGCGCATCGACGCGAGCTTGTACGCGGGATCGAAGCCGGGCTCGCCGGGATGCGGCGTGTGGATCGGGAACGCGCTGTGGCGCACCAAGATGTAGCCCGGCCGCTCGAGATCGTTGTCGGTGCCGAACCCGAAGTAGTCGTTCTCGCGTTTGCTCGACGCGTAGACCCAGCGGCGCTGATCGCGCGAGAACGGCCGCTCTTCGTCGTTGCTGGTGACGATGTACTGGCGAATCTCCGGGCCGATCGCCTCGAGCCAGTAGCGGAAATGGCCGACCAGCGGAAAGTTGCGAATGACCGCGTGGCGTTTCTGCGTGACGTCGTGCAGCAGCACGAACAACAGGAACGCGCCGAAGGCGATGGCTCCCCAAGCCCATGGCGACATTCGCGAACTATATCAATCGCCGGCCCGCGACGAATGTTTGTGCCGAGCGGACGATCGCGCCGTCCTGAGCGGGCATGAGGCACAAACTCGCATTCGCGCTATTCATCATGATCGGTACCGCGGTCGCGCTCGTTCCCGGGCATATGCGCATCGCATCCGCAGATTCGTCGCTCGATTGCTCGACGTTAAAGGCGATCAACTTCGACCACAGATACAAGAAGGGCGATCTGATCTGGACCTCGTACGGCTACACCGGCCCGGGCTACCAGCGGCATTGCATCTTGGACGAGTGCTACGAAAAGAACGCCGATGACAGCTCGGCGTGGAAGACCGACGGCGGCTGCAAGGCGCGGCCGTCCGGCCTCTAGTCGCCGGACCAGTAGCGGATCGGCCCGACGTCCATGTGGACGAAGCCGCTCTGCATGTACAGACCAACGCCGCCGAGCTTCTGCGCCTTGGCCCACGCGTGGAGCTGCAGCGTCGTCACGTTCGGCAGGTAGAAGTCGATCGCGTTGCCGTGCGTGTGCTGGCTATCGCGCGCGACCTGATGGCCCTTCTTGCGCAGCATCAAGTTGTACTTCGGGTGGCGAAACCCGGAGACGACGTAGACCGTGTCGACGTGAAAGTTCGCCGCCGCGGCGAGCAGGATCGGCACGAGGTGCGGATCCATCGTCGTCTGTTTGTTCGTGAAGTGATCGCGCAGGAACCGATCGGCGTTCGGTGGCGGCTGCAGCGGCCCGGAGGAGAGCGAGCCAGCGAACGCTGGCGAGCGAGGATCGACGGCGAGCCACTCGTGCGTGTGCTCGTTGTAGAGGTTGACGAGCGCGGCCGGCTTCGTGCCCGGCACCGGCGGCGCGGGATGGCTCGTCGACTTGTGCGTGCGCTCGAGATCTTTCTTCGGCGCGGCGGTTGCGACACTCGCGACGAGCAGCAGCGCGAGCGCCTTCATCATGATCGCTTGAGCTGGACCAGCGTCTCGTTCATCGAGCCCGAGCGAAACCCGGCCAGATCGAGCGCGACGTACGCGAAGCCGAGTCGCTTGCCGAGCGCGACGATCGCATCGCGCGACTCCATCACGCGCGATAGCTCGCCGACCTCGATCTCGAGCCGCGCGATCGTGTCGTGGAAGCGCACGCGCAGCTGGCGGAACCCGAGCTGGCGCAGGCCGTCCTCGAAGTCATCGACCCGGCGCAGCCGGTCCTGCGTGATCTGCGTGCCGTAGGGAAACCGCGACGACAAGCACGCGAGCTGTGGCTTGTCCCAGGTCGGTAGCTCGAGTGACTTCGACAGCGCGCGGATCTCCGACTTCGCGAGCCCGACGTCGACCATCGGCATGTGCGCGCCGCGTTCGCGTGCCGCGGCGATGCCGGGCCGAACGTCGCCGAGATCGTCGATGTTCGTGCCGAGCACGATCGGCGCGTTGCCGAGCTGTTCGGCGATCGGCTGCGCGACCGTCATCAGCTCGGTCTTGCACAGCGCGCAGCGATGCGTCGGGTTTTCGGCGAAGCCCGGAACTTCGAGCTCGTGCGAATCGGCGACGTGATGGCGATCGCCGAGCCCGAGCTGCCTCGCGAGCGCGATCGCGTCTTTGACCTCGCTGCGCGCCATCGTCGGCGACACGGCGGTCACCGCGTGGCAATTGTCGCCGAGCGCGCGCATCGCGACCGCGAGCAAGAACGCCGAATCGACGCCGCCCGAAAACGCGACCACGACCTTGCCGTAGTCGGCGAGGGTCGCGTGTAGCGCGTCGAGCTTCTGCTGCATGCCGTCACCCTAGCATCGCGGCGGGCCAGCGGGCGACCTCGACGAAATCGCCGGCGTCGCTCGCCGCGTACAGCGCCGCCTCGGCGACGCCGGTGTCGGTGACGCCGAGCACGAGGTGCTGGACCGGAAACAGCGCGTAGCGTGCGTTGTCACGGTCGATCTCGGAAAAATACGCGCGGCCGTTCGTGTGCGAGTGATAGACGACGCGCGCCGGGCGCGGCCCGTCGAACGTACGGACGAACGCGAGCAGCTCCTGGCCGGCGATCACGTACGCGGTCTCGGCGCCGCGTTCCGGAGACGTCGGATGGTCGCCGTCGATCTGCGCGTTGCGGCACTGGACGAGCGCGTCGACGGTGTCGGCGGCTTTGTCGCCGACCATGTAGCCGCAACACTCGTCGGGAAAGCACGCGCGCGCATGCTTGGCCGCGGCCGACAGCAGCTCGCGCGGGATGCGCGCCGGCGTCGGGCTTGCCGCGTTCACTTCGACGCCGTCTCGGCGAGCCACATCGCGGCCGCGATTCCGCCGCGCCAGTACGCGAGCGCTTCGGCGTCGCCGTCGGTCGATGGCCACCACGCCGGGCGCGGTCCGAGCGGGACGTCGCGGCCGTTGCCGTCGGCGAGGACCTTCGTGTCTTGGCCGTGCAGTGACAGCTCGGCGCGTTGCACGTCGGTCGAGCTCGGCACGACGAGCGTGCCGACGCCGCCGGCGGCCAAGAACGTCGCCGCGATCAGCTCCGCGCGCGGCTCGACGTCGCGCAGCGGCAACTTCGCCGACGCGACGAGCACGGAGGTCTGGCCGAGCCCGCCGATCTCCGGCAGCTGCATGTGCCGTGCGTAGCGCTGGACCTGCTCGTCTTTCACAGGCCGCCAGCGATGGCCGGAATGATCGAGATCTCGTCGGTCGCGCTGACCGGCGTGTCGAGCCCTGCGAGCTCGCCGATGTCGGAAGCGCCGACGTAGATGCGGATGAACGGCTTGACGCGATCGCCGTCGAGCAGCTTCGCGCCGATGCCGGGGTGCTTGCCGTTCAACGCCGCGAGCGCGCTGCGGACGGTCGTCGCGTCGACCGCGACGTCGGCGTTGCTCGCGGTGAACGAGCGCAATGCACCGGGGATCAGGATCGTGGGCATCTCAGGCGACCTTTCGCTTTGCGCACGCCGGGCAATCGGCGCGACGCGCGAACTGTACGATGCGCGGCTCGGCCGAGCGACGCAGATCGTCGAACACGAAGATCGAGCCGGCGCGGCTGCGATCGCCGTTGACCAGGCCGAGCGCGAGCGCCGCCGCGACCCCGCCGATCGCGCCGACGACCGGGCCGAGCACGCCGGCCGACTCGCACGTCGCCGCCGCCGCCGGCTCTTCGAACAAGCAGCGATAGCAGCTCGAGCCCGGCGCGCCGACCATCGCGTTGCCGCCGTAGCGCAGCGCCGCCGCGATCACGTACGGCGTCGCGGTCGCGACCGCCCAATCGGCGACCGCGAACTTGGTCTCGGGATCGTCGCTGCCGTCGACCACGACGGCGCAATCGCCGCCGAGATCGTCGGCATCTTCGGCGGTCCAGCGCATGCGATAGCCCTTCGCGCTGCCGCCGCGGGCGACGACTTCGGCCGCGAGCAGCACCGCCTTCGGTGCGCCGACGTCGATCCGCGAGAACTGGATCTGGCGATGCAGGTTCGACGCCTCGACGACGTCGGGATCGACGATGCGAATGTCGAGACCGGCCGCGCCCAGCGACAGCGCGAGCGGGCCGCCGAGCCCACCTGCGCCGACGACGAGCGCGCGCGTGGTCATGCAGGCCGGCTTCCGCAGACCGAGCAGGCACCGTCGTCGCCGATCACGCCGACGCACGCGCCGTTGTCACAGAGCTCGCGTTGATTCCAATCGGGATCGTCGCTTCGCTCCGACGGCGCGTCTGCGGTCTCGTCGTCGTCATCGTGAACGTCGCTTGGCTCCGCGGCTTCGAGATCGTCCGCGGGCTCCGCGTCGGTTTGATCGTCGACCAAGCCGCGCGCGCGCTCGTTGCCCCAGTTCGGTGCGGCGCGGCCGCAGACTTTGCACAACCCGTCGTCGCCGATCACGCCGATGCAGGCGCCGTCGGCGCAGACTTCGCGATATTCCCAATCCACGCTCATGTGCCTCCGAGCACCGCGAACAAGTCGCGTGCGAGATAGAACGTCACATCGACCTCGCCGAAGCGCAGCACCGCCGACGGCGGCAGGCCCGATTGCTTGCGCGGCTCGAGCGCGATGCCGCGCAGCCAGCTGCCGTTCTTCGAGCCCGCGTCGGTGACCGACCACGCGTCGTGCTGGCCGCGCATGACGTACGCGTGCAACCGCGACACCGACGGATCGTTGATCACGACATCGTTGTTCGCCGTACGGCCGATCGTGATCCGATCCGAGTACGACGCGCCGGATTTCTTCGCGAGCGGATAGATCTCGAGCTCGATGTCGTTCGGCAGGTCATAGCCGACGGCGTCCTTGCCGAACGGCAGCGTGTCCTCGTTCGGGTTGCGCGGATCGTCGATCGTCGCCGTGATCGCGCCGCTCGCGGCCGCATCGTCGAGGTCGCGCCGAAAGCGGACCAGCACCGCGGGTGCCGCGGATGCCAGGAACTCGTCGCGACCGAGTTGCAGCAACTTGCGGTACTGGCCGGCTGCGTCCACGGCGGTTAACTCGCACACGAACGGGCCGGCGGCAAGCAAGGTTTGACAGGTGCACGACCCGCGGGGTAAACGCACGGGCCATGTACGATACGTCGGATATCCGCAAGGGCCTCAAGGTCTTGATGGACGGGAACCCGTACAACGTGATCGAGTTCCAGTTCGTCAAACCAGGCAAGGGCGCAGCGTTCACGCGCACCAAGTTCAAGAACTTGCTGACCGGCGCCGTCGTCGAGCGCAACATTCGCTCGGGCGAGAAGCTCGAGCCCGCGAACGTCGAAACGCGCGATATGCAGTTCCTCTACAAAGAGGGCGATGGCCTGGTCTTCATGGACCAGACCAACTACGAGCAGGTCACGATCGCGCAGGATCTGATCGGCGAAGCGCACGATCTGATGAAGGACAACATGCCGTGCACGGTCGTGTTCTTCAACGAGCGCCCGGTCGATGTCGTGCTGCCGACATTCGTGCAGCTCGAAGTCACCGCGAGCGAGCCCGGCGTCGCCGGCAACACCGCCGCCGGTAACGTCACCAAGGCCGCGCAGGTCGAGACCGGCGCGACGGTGCAGGTGCCGCTGTTCATCAAGGTCGGCGAGACGATCAAGATCGACACGCGCTCGCACGAATACGTCGAGCGCGTCAGCCAAAAGTAGTGCAGGGCCGCGTTCTCGCGATCGATGGCCGTGTCGCCATCGTCCGAGGCGCGGACGAAGACGTCCGGATCGCGGACGCACCGCGCGAGTGGAAGCCGGGCGATCTCGTCGACGGCGATCGCGTCGTCCGCGCGTTTGCCGGCGACTATCCGCCGCCCGGCAGCGAAGTCGCGCGCCTGACGCGCGATCGCTTGCACGCGTTGCGTGATCGCGCGACCGCGCTCGCGACGCTGCGCGCGTTCTTCGCCGAGCGCGGGTTCTTGGAGGTCGAGACGCCGCTGATCGTCCCGAGCCCGGGGCTCGAGATCCATCTCGATGCCGTGGCCGCCGGCGACGGCTTCTTGATCACGTCACCCGAGTACTCGATGAAGCGGCTGCTCGCGGCGGGCGCCGGCGC
>DASXEF010000091.1:0-12997 GCA_036490255.1 Kofleriaceae bacterium | reverse complement strand
CCGTCGTCGAAGTACGCGCGCCGGTACCACGCGCCGTCCCATGCCGATGCCTCGATCGCGGTGTGCAGCTCGGCGGCGTGGGCGGCGCAACGATCGGCGAACGCGCTGTCACCGCGGCTGCGTGCGAGCCGCTCGAATCGGACCAGCACGTCGTACAGAAAGAACGCGAGCCAAACACTCTCACCGCGGCCGTGCTCGCCGACCAGGTTCATGCCGTCGTTCCAGTCGCCGGTACCCATCAGCGGCAGGCCGTGCTCGCCGACGCGCAAGCCGTGCTCGATCGCGCGCACGCAGTGGTCGTAGAGCGTGGTGATCTCGGTCGAGCGAACGGGCAGGTCGTAGTAGCTGTCCTCGGTGGGGCCCACCGGCCGGCCGTCGATGAACTCGATCTTCTCGTCGAGCACGCCGGTATCGCCGATCGCGTCGACGTAACGCATCGTCGCGTACGGCAACCACAGATAGTCGTCGGAGATCCGTGTGCGCACGCCGCGACCGAGCGGTGGATGCCACCAGTGCTGGACGTCGCCTTGCGGAAACTGATGCGCCGCCGCGCGCACGAGCTGTTCGCGCACGAGCGCGGGCTCGGTGTGGACGAGCGCCGCGGTGTCGTGCAACTGATCGCGAAAGCCGTACGCACCGCCGGATTGATAAAATCCACTGCGGCCCCAGAGCCGTGCGGCCAACACTTGATAGACGAGCCAGCCGTTCGCCAGGAAATTGAAGCCGGCGTCGGGCGTCTGGACGTTGACGGCACCGAGCGTGCTGTTCCAGTACTGCCACACGGCTTCGAGTGCGGTCTGCGCCGCACCGGTGCTGCGCGTGCGCGCGACGATCGAGCGCGCGTCGGCGACGTCGCGTCCCGAGCCGAATCCGAACGTGACCTCGCGCTCCTGTTGACCGGGAATCTCGACGGTGACTTGCATCGCGAGGCACGGATCGAGCGCGGCGCCGACGCGATTCGACAGCCGCGTGCGCGCCAATGCGGCCGGCCGCGCATACGTGCCGTTGCGGCCGAGGATCTCGAGCCGATCGCCGCTGACGGCGCGTTGATCTTCGCTGCACTCGAGAAACGCGATGCGGCCGGCAAACTCGGCGGCATAAGGATTTCTCGCGAACAGCGCGCCGGTCTTGACGTCGATCTCGGTGACGATGTGCGGCGCCATCGCGGCGCGTTGACTACCGAGCACGAGCTCGCAGTAGATCGTGATCGACAATTTGCGCGCACGTCCCGAGCGATTGCGCAGCTTGAGCTTGAACAGCTTCGCGGGCGCGTCCATCGCGACGAACGTCGTCAGCTCGCTGGCGATGCCGCTTTCGGCGGTCTCGAACACGGTGTAACCGAAGCCGTGACGCGTCGTGTATGGCTGCTTGCCGGGTGCCGGCAGCGGCGTCGGCGACCACAACGCGCCGTCGTCTTCGTCGCGGATGTACAGGCATTCGCCGCTCGGATCGGCGACGAAGTCGTTGCTCCACGGCGTCAACCGATACGCATTCGCGTTCTCGCACCACGTATACGCGCTGCCGCTCTCGCTCACGACCGAGCCGAAGTAGCGATTCGCGAGCACGTTGACCCACGGCGCCGGCGTGCGCGAATCCTTGTGCGTCACGATCACGTACTCGCGGCCGTCGGCCGTGAAGCCGCCGTGACCGTTCCACGCGGCGAGATCTGGACGCGACGCCGCCGGCAGCGAGATCGGTGTGGCGAGCTTGCGCGGCTCGCGCTCGAATGCGGGTGGCTGCGGCTCGGCGGCGCGCGGTCGACGGTCGAGCTGTTCGGCGAGCGTGCCTGCGCTGCCGCTCAAGATCACGCGCGCGATCGTCTGGAACAGCACGCTGTCGGCCTCGGGCATCTGATCGGTGCGGCGGATGTAGATGCCGCCTTTTTGATCGACGAGCGCGGAATCGCCGACCGCGGCGATCGCCTCGGTGATCTGCTCTTGGAGATTTTGCCGATAGCCCGACGGATCTTCGTTCCAGATCACGAGGTCGACGGCGAGCCCTTTGAGCCGCCAGTACGCGTGCGCACGAACGAGCTGGCGCACGAGGTCGATGTGCTCGGGAGCAGACACGCGCACGAGCACGATCGGCAGATCGCCCGACACGCTGTACGCCCACAGGCCGGCCTGGCCGAGCCGGTTTGCCGCGATCACCGAGCGCGGCGCACGCAGCGCCGGGTTCAAGTACAACACGTAGCCGGCGAGCTGTTCCCACAGCCGCACGTCGGCGTTCGATGCTTCGAGCCGGCGTTGCACGACCTGGCTCTGCGTCCACGCGAGCTCGAGCACGCGATCGGCGAGGTGACGCGTGCTGTACTTGTCGAGCAGTGCGAGCGCGGCATCGCGCGATTCGGCGATGCCGGTCGCGACGTGGAGCTGGATCGTCTGATCGGGTGCGAGCTCGAACGCGCCGCGAATCGCGACGATCGGATCGAGCACGGCACCGCTGCCACCGCCGAGCGCGGCGTCGTGCATCGCGGCGGGATCGACGAGCGTCGCGTCGCGGCCGAGAAACGCGGCGCGATCGGTCTCGAACGACATCGGCTTCGCGGTCGCGACACTCGCGGTCATGAAGTGGACGAGCCACGGCACTTGCTCGCCCTTCGAACGCGGACGCCGCGTGCACAAGATCGCGTGCTGGTCGGCGAGCAGCTCGGTCTCGACGAACAAGCTCGAGAACGCGCGGTGTGCGGCATCGGCCGCGGCGGGTGCGAGGACGATCTCGGCGTAGCTGGTGAGCTCGAGCGTGCGCTTGGTCGTGCCGAGGTTCGCGAGCGTGATCCGGCGCAGCTCGAGATCGTCTTCGGGACACACGGCGATCTCGACGTGCGTGTCGATGTCGTGATCGCGACGCCGGAACTCGGCACGGCCGGCCGAGAAGATCGCCTCGTAGCTCGTCGCCGGCTTGAGCGTCGGCTGATGCGCGACCGACCACGTGTGACCTGCAGCGACGTCGCGCAAATAGCAAAACGTACCGGCCGCGTCGCGCGTACCGTCTTCGGCCCATCGCGTGATCGCGAGATCCTTCCAGCGGCTGTAGCCGCCGCCGGCATTCGTGATCGCGACGTGATACGTGCCGTTCGACAGCAAGTGCGCTTCGGGCGCTGGCGTGTGCGGCGTCGAGAACACGCGCAGATCGCGCTCGATTCCACCGGACGTGCGCACCGAGGTCATCTCGGCGGGGTGCGGATACACCGACGGCGTGCGCGGCACGCGCTCGTGCAACAGCAAATCGGTCGCGCGCAACGCCGGGTCCAACATGAACCGCCGCTGCATCGGGTGGCACTCGAGCACGTCGTCGAGCGCGAGAAAGCTCATGCCCTGGTGATGCGCCATGTACGAGCGCACCGTCACGCTCGTCGCGCCGGGCGGCAGGCGCGACGGCGTGTAATCGATCGCTTCGTAGAAGCCGTCGGCGCCGAGCCGGCCGTCGGCGGCGAGCCGCTTCAAGTTCGCGCACGCGAGCTCGGGCGCGACCATCAGCGCCATCACGCTCGCGTACGGCGCGACCACGAGATCGGCGCCGAGCCCGCGCTTGAAGCCGAGGCCGGGCACGCCGAACGCGCGGTACTGGTAGTTGAGCTGCGCGTCGGTCTTGTTGTAGCCGGACTCCGACACGCCCCACGGCACTTGATGATCGCGGCCGTACTCGATCTGGCGCGCGACGGCGGCGTGATACGTCGCGTCGAGCAACGTGCCGCGATAGGTCGGCATCACGAGCAGCGGCATCAGATACTCGAACATCGAGCCGCTCCACGACAGCAGCGTCGGCTTCGCGCTCGTCGTCGTCAGTCGTCGGCCGAGGTGGAACCAATGCTCTTCGGGGAGCTTGTTCTGCGCGATCGCGATGAAGCTCGCGAGCCGAGCTTCGGACGCGAGCAGATCGTAGAAGCTCGCGTCGAGCCGGTGATCGGCCACGTTGTAGCCGATCGCCATCAGGTGGCGGCCGGGATCGTAGAGCATGCTGTAGTCGTAGTCGCCGAGCTCGTTCGCGTGGAGCGCGAGCGCGCGTAGCTCGGTGATCCGCGCGCCTGCGTGCTCGCCACCGGGACCGTCGCCGCGCGCGACTTCGGCGAGCGACGGGATGTGATCGCCGCCGGCTTGCGGCACGAGTGCTTCGAGCTCGGCGAGCGCGGCCTGGCATTCGGCGACGAGCGCCGGCGTGCCGGCGGCGGCGGCGCGTGCAGCCGAAAATGCGTCGTGAAATGCGGCGAGCGTGCGCGGGTGGCCATGCAGCACGGCGGGAACCGCGAGCTCGTAGAGCGCGAACGAGTCGGCAAGCCCGACGAGCCGTTCGCGCCGCACGATCGGCTGATTCACGAGATCTTCGAGCCCGGCCGCGAGCGTCATCAAGTGACCTGCGAGGTTGCCGCTGTCGACGGTCGACACGTACATCGGCCGCAGCGGCTCGAGCGTCTTGGTGTCGTACCAGTTGTAGAAATGGCCGCGATAACGCGCGAGCTTGTCGAGCGTCGCGAACGTCCGGCGCGTTCGCTCGATCACGCCGCCGGCGTCGAGATAGCCGAAGTCCCACGCGGCCAAGCTCGCGAGCAACGCGAGCCCGATGTTCGTCGGCGACGTACGATGCGCGAGACCGACCGGCGGATCGTCTTGGAAGTTGTCGGGCGGCAGGAAGTTGTCGTCGGCGGTGACGTACGAGTCGAAGAAGCGCCACGTGCGGCGGGCGACGTCGCGCAGGAATGCGCGATCGGCGGGTGCGAGGTGCGGCGCGGGCACGACGATCGGCCGGCCGAGCCACCACGCGACCGCCGGCGCGATCGTCCACACCGCGAGCAACGGGATCGCGAGCCACGGCGCGGCGGCGCGATCGGTCGCGAGTGATACCGCGATCGCAACCGCCAGCGTGGGCGCGATCCACATCCCGACGTAGGTGCTCGCCAAGCCGGTCTTCGCGGTGCGATTCGCGTCGGCGGCGGTCTTCCACTCGAGCAGCTTGCGCTTGGTGATCCACAGCCGCACGACCGCGCGGGCGATCGCGCGAATGCTGAGCCACGCATCGACGGGCAAGCACGCCAACGCGAACGCTTCGCGCGACATCGAACGCACGAGCTGGCGCATCGCGGTGCGCGCGTGCAAGCGAGAGTCGAGCTCGGGCGGTGGGCGGCTGGCATCGACCGCGGCGGCGAGCAAGCTCGGCAGCGCGAACGTCGCGACGACGAGCGCGAGCGCGATCCCGGCGGCATCCGGCAGCCACACGCCGAGCCCGAGCAGCGCGACGAGGGCGATCGGCACGACGCTGCGCCGCAGGTTGTCGAAGATCTTCCAGCGCGACAGTGCGGAGACAGGGTTCGCGAGGCGCTCGTCGGGCTCGCGGCCGGGGACGCGGCGAAACAACCAGCGCGCGATCTGCCAATCGCCGCGGATCCAGCGCGAGCGCCGGCTCGCATCGATCGCGTACGTCGACGGATAGTCTTCGAATACGATCACGTCGCTGACGAGCCCGGCGCGGCCGTACGCGCCTTCGAGCAGGTCGTGGCTGAGCACGCGGTTGTCGGGGAGCTTGCCGCCGAGCGCGTGACGGATCGCATCGACGTCGTAGATGCCCTTGCCGATGAACGAGCCCTCGGCGAACAAGTCTTGATAAACGTCGGAGACGGCTCGGGTGTACGGATCGATGCCGGGCTCGCCGGCGAACAGCTTCGAGAACCGCGACCGACCGATGCTCTCGAGCGTGATGCCGACGCGCGGCTGCAGGATCGCGTAACCCTCGGTGACGCGACCGCGCGCTTGATCGAACACCGGCCGATTGAGCGGATGGCCGAGCGTGCCGGCGAGCTCGCGCGCGGCATCGCGTGGCAGCTCGGTATCGCTGTCGAGCACGATCACGTACGCGACGTTGTCGAGCCGCGCGATCGGACCCGCGACCGTCGCGAAGCCGCTGCGATCGCCGCGCAAGAGGTTGTTGAGCTCTTCGAGCTTGCCGCGCTTGCGTTCCCAGCCCATCCACGCGCCTTCGCGCTCGTTCCATTTGCGCGCGCGCTGGAACAAGAAGAAGCCACCGCCGTGTTGCGGGTCGGCGTACTTCGCATCGAGCGCGTCGATCGCCTGCACGGCGTGCTGGACGAGCGCATCATCGCCGTCGACGTGCTCGGTCGCCGCATCGCGATAGTCGCCGACGAGCGCGAAGCCGACGTTGCGATCGCGGTTCGCGAGAAAGCGCACTTCGAGCAGCTCGACGAGCCGATCGATCTCGGCTGCGCTCGTGAGCAGCGTCGGCACCGCGACGAGCGTGCGATGCGCGTCCGGAACGCCGTTGGTAAAGTCGAGGCGCGGCAGCGTCGCGGGATGCACGAGCAGCGTCGCGGCCCAGTGCACGACGCCGATCGCGATCTGGCTCGCACACAATGCGACGGCGATCGACCACGTCGCGATCAACGCCGGATGATGACCGACGAGCGGCGCGATCGCGCCGGTTAGCGCGGCGGTGCCGCCGACGATGATCGCGAGATACGCGGCGAGCTGCACACCGCGACCGATGCGGCGAGTCAGCGCGCGATGATGCGGTCGTTCGTGCAGCGCGAGCTCGAGCGCGCGGCGCCCGCGATCGATCAAGAAGTAGCCGACATGCTTGCCGCGCGGCGTCACTTGCCGCGACGCGAGCACGACGGCGCGCTCGGCAACGGCGACTTCCGGCAACCGCGCGCGGCGCGCGAGGTGTTCGACCGCGTGGCGATAGCGATCGCGAGTCGCGAAGTCCATCGCCGCGTAGATGCCGGCCGGATCGCGGCGCAGCGCCGCCTCGACCGCGCTCAACCCCTCGACGAAGTCGCGCCAATCGATGGCGTCGAGCGTGCGCAGGCTCGTGATGCTGTTGCCGACGGCGACTTGATCGGCCGCCTGGCTTTGCGACGCAGCTTGGAACGTGTGCTCGACCGATTGACCGCGCTCGGCGAGCCGCTGCTCGAGCCAGCTCATCGGCAATGCCGACACCGAGCCTTGGCCTTGCAGTCGACTCGCGAGCTCGGCGACGAACGGCGTGGTCATCGACGGATCCGCCGCGACAAGCTTCGCGAGGACGATCACGCTTCGCGACGGATCGCCGGCACCGCCTTCGAGCAGCGCGTCGGCCCACTCGGCGGCTTGCTCGCGATCGCGGCGACCCGACGTCACGGCGGCGATCACGCGCCGCAGGTTCTCGAGCAACGCGAGCCGCAGCATGATCGGGATCGCCCACAGCTCGCCGAGCTGCAGCGGTTGCACGCTCTGATACGCGAGCACGAATCGGTCGAGCACTTGGAGGTCGACGCGACCCTCCGAATGCGAGATCAGCTCGAGTGCGAGGTCGTACACGCGCGGCACGCGTTGCTCGCCGTCGAGGCGCGGCAACATCCGGCTGTAACCGCGCGGCAAGTGCCGTTGCGCGATCCGGATCTGCTCCTCGAGTAGGTGATAGTTGTCGATGAACCATTCGGCGGCCGGCGTGATCTGGCGCCCGCGTGCGACCGCGTCGGCGATCAACGTATACGCGGCGCCGAGCGCACGTTTGTTCTCGGCAAGCCGTTCGAGCAGCTGATCCTCGCCGCGGTGCGCGCTGACGACGTGCGAGCCCGCGAGCATCTTGGCGTGTTGCTCGAGTTGACTGGCGCTGAACAATTCGGCGCGCAGCGGCGGCAACGCCATATGCCCGGAGCGCGCGTCTTCGATCGGGATCGCGACCTCCCGGCTACTGTCGTCGAGCCGCGGCCGCGTCACGAGATCCTCGTTACGCGGCGTACCGCGAAACGCCATGCGCATGTGGATTCACAGCGGTTTGCAGCATCAAGGCCAGCGAATCGTCGCTTTCCCGACGTCGCAGTTGCTAGATCGTGCGCACGCGCTCGCCTGCGGACTTACAACCGCGCCGTCATCGCGACGCCGGGACGTGAACCTCGCGCCACGCTCGCCGCGCGCGAGCCGCCTATACTGGGTGCGGTGAAGGCGACATGCGCGCTGATCGCGGCACTGGGATGCCACGCCGCGACCGATGCGCCGACCGCGCCGGTATTCGCGAGCGGCGGCACGATCGTCGACGCGCAGGGCCGCACGATCGTGCTACGCGGCGTCAACGCGCGCGCCGATTCGTTCTTCGACGACAACGCGCAGCTCGTGCCGCTGCCGTCGTTCACCGCCGACGACTGCCAGCTCATCAGCGAGCAACTCGGCGCCAACCAGCTGCGGTTGCCGATCAACTGGAGCTTGCTCGAGCCGACGCAAGGCACGCTCGATAGCTCGTACGTCGCCGCGATCCTCGCGCTGGCGGCGGGCTGCATGCAGGTCGGCGTCTACACGCTCGTCGATCTGCATCAAGACGGCTGGTCGAAGTACGTCGGCCAGGACGGCGCGCCGTTCTGGGCGCATCAGCCGGCGCTCCCCGATGGCGACATGGACCAGCACGACGGCAATCAGGCGCCGACGTCGACGGACGTCCAAACCGAGATGTCGGGCTTCTTCGCCGACACGACCGGGCTGATCCCGGCGTACGCGTCGATGGCGAGCCGGCTCGCGGCGCAACTCGACAAGCAACCCGGCATCATCGGGCTCGAGCTGATGAACGAGCCGATCGCGGCGCCGGATCAGCTGAACGCGTTCTATTCGACGGTCGCCGGCGCCGTGCGTGCGGTCGCGCCGGGGCTGCCGCTCTACGCCGAGCCGAGCGCGACACGCAACATCGTCGACTTCGCGCAGCCGCCGGTGATTCCGCAAGACGACATCATCTATGCGCCGCATCTCTACACGGGCGTGTTTCAGGGCGACTGGGTCGTCGGCGATAGCGCGCGGATCGAAGCGAGCATCCAGGGCATGCAATCGGAGGCCGCGAAGATCCACGCGCCGATCGTCGTGACCGAGTTCGGCGACGATCCGGCCGATCCGACCGGCGCCGCTTGGCTCGCCGCGTCGCTCGACTTGCTCGATCAGTACGCGCTGTCGGCGTCGTTGTGGGTCTACGAGGAGTGGCCGTCGACGTGCGGCCAGCCATCGTGCTGGGGGCTCTACGACGAGACCGCGGTCGGCGACGGCACGTACACGCGCACGCTGCGATCCGCGGCGGTCGCGTTGATCGCGCGGCCGTATCCGCAGGCGATCGCCGGCACGCTCGACTCGTTCTCGTACGATCAGCCGAGCGCGACGCTCACCGTCCAGATGCACGGCGCGGCCGGCACGCAGCTGCTCGCCGCGCCGATGCTGGTCTATCCGAACGACGTCGCCGTGACCTGCGATGGCGCCGCCGTGCCGTCGACGCGCACCGGCGGCAGCGTCGCGGTCGCGTGCACCGGCTCGACGCTGGTGATGACCCCCGCAAACTGATTCTCAGACCGGCGTGCTAGGTGATGGCGATGACCGCGCTCGACGTCCTGCGCGACGTATTCGGCCACGACGCGTTTCGGCACGGCCAGCGCGACGCGGTCGAGGCGTTGCTCGCCGATCGCGACGCCGTCGTGCTGCTGCCGACCGGCGCCGGCAAGTCGCTGTGCTACCAGGTGCCGGCGATCGTGCGCGCGCGGCTCGGGCTCGGCGCGACGATCGTGATCTCGCCGCTGATCGCACTGATGAACGACCAGGTCGGCGCGCTCGCCGGGCGCGGCATCGCGGCGGCGGCGCTGCACAGCCAGTGCGACGACGAAGCGCGCACGCAGACGGTCGGCCGGCTGATGCGCGGCGAGCTCGCGCTGCTCTACGTCTCGCCCGAGCGCGCCGTGCTCGACGGCTTCAAGCGGCTGCTCGGCCGCGCGCGCATCGCGATGATCGCGATCGACGAAGCGCATTGCGTGAGCCAGTGGGGTCACGACTTTCGGCCGGAGTACATGCGGCTGTCCGAGCTGCGCGCCGTCGACGAGCTCGCGCACGTACCGATGATCGCGCTCACCGCGACGGCGACGCCGCGCGTGCTCGCCGAGATCACGAGCGGGCTCGAGCTGCGCACGCCGGCGCAGATCCGCGGCGACTTTCGCCGGCCGAACCTCGCGTTCGACGTCGCGCAGCTCGGCACGCGCGAGCGGCTCGCGGCGACGATCGCGGCACTCGATGGCGCCGCGCTGCGCAGCCGTGTCGGCGCCGGCCGCGCGATCGTGTACTGCAACACGCGCAAGCAAGCGGAAGACGTCGCGACCGAGCTGAAAGCCGCCGGGTTTGCGGCGGCGCACTATCACGCCGGTCGCACCGCGCTCGCACGCGAACGCGCGCAATCGGGGTTCTCGCTCGGTCGAACGCGCGTGCTGGTCGCGACGAACGCGTTCGGGATGGGCGTCGACTATCCCGATATCCGGCTCGTCGTGCATTTCGGCGCGCCGAGCAGCCTCGAGGCGTACTACCAGGAAGCCGGCCGCGCGGGCCGCGACGGCGAGCCGGCGCGATGCCTGCTGCTGTACAACCCGAGCGATCTGATGACGCAGCGCCGGATCGTGCAACACGGGGCGACCGGCAAGCGCTTGGCGCTGCTCGAGGAATCGCTGCACGCCGTCGCCGCGTATGCGACCGGATGGACGTGCCGGCAGCGCGTGTTGTGCGCGCATTTCACCGGCGACGGCGCGCTCGACGAGCCCGCGTGCGAGCGCTGCGACGCGTGTCGCGATCCCGCCGGCGAGCAGCGGCCGGCGCCGGAAGTCCCGGCGGTCGTGCTCGGCAGCTCGGAGCAAGAGCTCGTCGTGGCCGCGCTCACCGCATTCGGCCGCGCGGTCGGCAAGGGCACGCTCGCGAAGGCGCTGCGCGGCAGCCGCGCCAAGCCGATCGTCGTCAACGGGCTCGATCGGCTCGCGCAGCACGGCGCGCTCGCGGCGTGCTCCGAGGCCGATATCGCCGAGACGATCGAGTCGCTGATCCGCGCTCGCCGGCTCGTGCGGCGCGGTCGCAAGTATCCGACGGTCGCGCTCGCGACGGCCACGAAGCCGCGCAAGCCGTCGGCGAGCCGCGGCCGCGACGGCTCGCGGACCAGCAGCATCACGGTCGAGCTCGATCGGTTTCGCAAGCGCATGGCGCGCGAGCTGCGCTGGAAGGCGTACATGGTGTTCCAGCGCAGCGTGATCGTCGCGATCGATCGCGCGCGTCCCGACTCGCTCGCCGCGCTCGCTCGCATCCCGGGCCTCGGCCAGAGCCGGATCACGCGCTTCGGCGACGATCTCGTCGCGATCGTGCGTCGCTATTCGATCGGCGATTCCTAGATACTCGCGCGGTGGCAGAGCGCGTCGCGTTGAGCCGGCTGTCGCGGTCGTTGAGCTTGCTCGGCACCCGCAAGTTCGGCACGTACTGGTTCGCGACGCTGCTGTCGAACCTCGGGTTCTGGGCGCAACAGGTCGCGGAGCCGTGGCTGTTGCTCGATCTCCACGCGTCGGCGTTCTTGATCGGGCTCGACGCGTTCATGCTCGACGGTCCGCAGTGGGCGTTCACGCTGCTCGGCGGCGTGCTCGCCGATCACGCCGATCGCCGGCGCGTGATCGCGGTGTTCCAGACGCTGCAGATGCTGTGTCCGCTCGCGCTCGTCGTGCTCGTCGCGACCGGCAGGTGCGCGCCATGGATGGTCATCGCGCTCGCGTTCGTCGTCGGCGTGACCGACTCGCTGTCGATGCCGTCGTATTCGTCGATCGTGCCGTCGATCGTCGAGCACGAGCAGATTCCCGCCGGGCTCGCGCTCAGCTCGATCCAGTTCAACTTGTCGCGCATCTTGGGACCGGCGATCGCAGGCGCGCTGCTCGCCGGGTTTGGCGTGATCGCGTGCTTCGCGGTCAACGCCGCGTCGTACATCCCGTTCGTCGCGGTCGCCGTGTGGATCTTGCCGCGCGGGCGCACGGCGCGCGGCAAGTTCGACGCGAAACGTCCGTTTACCGGCATCGGCGCGACGCTTCGCGATCGCGGCTTGCGCGGCGCGCTGCTCACGATGCTCGCGACCGGATTGTTCGCGGGACCGCTCGTCACGTTCGCGCCGGTGCTCGTGCGCGAGCAGCTCGCCGGTGGATCGGGCGCGTTCAGCGTCACGATCGCGGCGTTCGGCGTCGGCGGCCTTGCCGGCGCGGCGACCGTGCTCGCGCTCGATCCGACGCGCGATCATCGCGCTCGCTGCTCGCTGCTCGCGATCGCGCTCGGCGTGCTCGTCGCGCTCGCCGGCCTCGATCCGTGGTTGTGGGTGCTGCCCGCGATCGCGGCGCTCGCCGGCGCGACGATGACGATGAGCAACACGCTCGCGAACTCGCTGATCCAGCAGACCGCGAGCGACGACCTGCGCGGTCAAGCGGTGAGCTTGTACATGCTCGCGATGCGCGGCGGCGTCGCGATCGGCGCGCTCCTCACCGGCGTCGCGGTGCACCTGTTCGGCATGCGCGACGCGCTGGTCGGCGACGGCTGCGCGGCGGTGATCGCGCAGCTCGTGATCGCGCGGTCGTGGCGTCACCGCGTAGTCGTCTGAAACTGCTCGCTTATCTGCGCGGAAACTTTCCGGCGCGCCGGGCGTCTGTAAGCTCATGCGCTTCCTGCTCGCGCTCGCACTGCTCGCGGCATGTTCCCGTGCAAATCCCGTCGAACAGCGGCCCGCGCCGGCGATCGCACCGATCGCGCCGATCGCGGCTCCCATGTATCCCGAGCCGCCGCAACAGCACGTCGCGTGGACGCCGCCGAGCCACGCACCGGCATTCTCCGCAGCGGCGATCAAGCTGTTCGATCAAGGGCTGGCCGATCCGCGCGGCTGCACGTACGCCGAGGTCGAGCTCGATGTCGGCGAAGCGTGGCAAGGCGACGCGTCGCCGATCAAGACGCACGGCTGGGTGTTGCCGACACCGGGCTTCGCGATCGCGTGGAACGGGCTCGTCTATCGCACGCGCTCGGTCGGCGTGCCGGCCGATGTCGTCAAGGATGCGAACGCGATCCTCGCCGCCGACGCCGCGGCTCGCAAACAGGCGGAGAAGGACAATCCCGGGTTCGGCTATCACCGCTTTCCCGCGGCGAGCGAAGGCTACGGCGTCGCGGTCGAGACCCTGACCGCGACGAAGGCGATCCTGCTGTTGCGCGTCGGCCAG
>DASXEF010000954.1:0-3216 GCA_036490255.1 Kofleriaceae bacterium | reverse complement strand
CATCGTTTCGCCCAAAGACTCGTCGCAAGACCGGGCTGAAGCGGTCAACTACACCGACGACGCGGTGCTGCTTCGTATCGTGCTGCAAAAAGCACTCGGCAAGACCGAAGACGAAGATGCGTTCCGCGATCGGTTCCCCGAGCTGTTCGAGAACCTCGAGCCCAACCTCGCGCTGTGCAGGTCGATGATGGGCGAGCTCATGACGTGGCTCGAGGGCAAGGTTCTCGCGCTCAAGAACACGAGCTACAAGGGCAAGAAGGTCGCGCAGTACCTCGACAACGACGAGGCGCGCGGCGAGCTGTTCGATGACGGCCTCGTGTTCCGCACCGATTACCCGGTCGACGAGACTCGCATCAGCGACAAGGTCAAGAAGGCGTCGACGATCCTCGACGCGCTCCGTCGCACGCGCTCCGACGAGCAACGTGCGAAGGGCATCTCGGCCTAAGCGTTAGCCCTAGAGATCGACGAGCTCGAAGCCGGTCAGCGATTCTCCTAAGAATCGTGGCGCCAGCTCGTCGAGCCGCGACGTATCGGTCGCGAAGCAATCGAGCCGGCCGGCCTGCGACCGGCGATTCGCGCCGCTGCCCAGCGCATCGCGTGCGTGCTCTGCCATCGCCGTCGCCGAATCGACGACGGCGACCGGATGCTTCGCGAGCTCGCCCGCAACGGCGAGCAGCACGTCGCGCAACAGCGGGTAGTGCGTGCAGCCGAGCACGAGCGTGTCGATCTGCGGATCGCGCTCGAACAGCTGCACGAGGTACCGCCGTGCGACGAGCTTGGCGATGTCGTCGTCGGTCCAGCCTTCTTCGGCGAGCGGGACGAGCAGCGGGCAAGCGAGCTGCGTGAGCTGGACGCGATCATCGCGCGCCGCGATCGCCTTGACGTACGCATTCGAGCGCACGGTGCCGAGCGTGCCGATCACACCGATGTGGCCGCACGTCGTCGCGGCGAGCGCGCTCTGCGCACCGGGCTCGACCGCGCCGATCACCGGCACGCGCGTCGCGGCGACGAGTGCCGGCAGCGCGTTCGCCGACGCCGTATTGCACGCGATCAGCACGAGCTTGACGCCGCGGTCGAGCAGGAACTGCTGGCAGCCGAGCGAGTACTTCTCGACGGTACGCGGGCTCTTACTTCCATAAGGAACGCGCGCCGTGTCGCCGAGATAAATGATGTCCTCGCCGGGCAGCGCCGTACGAAGTGCTCGCACGACGGTGAGCCCGCCGACGCCGGAGTCGAAAACTCCGATAGGGTGACGCTTGGTCACCGTCGACGATTCTTGACCCATGTTCGCTTCCGGATTGCGACCGCCTGTCACACTCGGCAACTCAAATTGCCACGAGTATTATGGAAGTCGCCAGGAAAACGCGTCAGCGGCGCGAACGCTTCCGCGCGCTCTTACAACCCTTGTCGCGGGCTTCGAAGGCCCACAAAAGGTCGAGGAACGTCGCGGGCTTCTGAGCGAGCTGGGCGTAGAAGCGCGTGATGCCAGGCATCGATTGCTCGGCCTGTGGCAAGTGCATCTCTGTAATACGACCGATCACTGCGCGCGCCCTAGAGCACGTCGTGTACCAAGCGCTCGTTTTGCGAACGTTTCCGTAAGTCCTCTTCGGACGTGCGTGCGTGGTAGACGTACCCGCCCGTGTCGGAGCAGTCCACCGCCGATCGCATTCGCGACCTCGTCGAGGCCGACCCGATCGTGTTGGTCGAGATGGCAGGCGCGATCGCCGAGGAGGGTCGCGTGCCTCCCGAAGCGGTCACGCGCGTCGCGCTAGAGCATTCAGCGCGGCTCGCGACCGCCGACAAGGCGCGACTGACGAGCGCGATGGGCCTCGCGCTGCTCGGTCGCGATATCGACGCCGCGCTCGAGTGGATGCAGATCACCGGCATGCTGCGCGTGCTGTTTCCCGAGCTCGACGCCACGGTCGATCTCGTGCAAGAGCCCGGTCGCCAGCACAAGGACGTGTGGGCGCACACGAAGCAGGTCGTGCGGCAAACCGTGCGTCGCCCGCTCGTGCGCTGGGCCGCGCTGCTCCACGACATCGGCAAGGTTCCGACGCGCACGTTCACGCCCGACGGCGTGCACTTCCACGGGCACGCCGAAGTCGGCGCGCGCATGTTCGACAAGGTCGTCCAGCGCTTCGCGTTCGCGCGCGACGAGCGCCAGACGATCCGCTTTCTCGTCAAGCATCACCTGCGCACGAACCAATACAGCGAGCAGTGGAGCGATTCGGCGGTGCGTCGCTTTCATCGCGAGATGGGGCCGCACATGACCGACTTGCTCGATCTGTCGCGCGCCGACATCACGTCGAAGCGACCGGGTCGTCGCAAACAACTGCTCGAGCAGATCAGCGCGCTGTCCGATCGCGCGGTCGACCTCGCCGAGCACGACGCGAAGCTGCCGCCGCTGCCCGGCGGCGTCGGCAACGCGATCATGGTCGCGTTCGAGCTGCCGCCGTCGCGGCTGATCGGCGAGCTCAAGCGCGCGCTCGAGCAAGCGATCGATCACGGCGAGCTCGAGCCGCGTCGCGAGGACGCGTACTACGTCGCGCATCTCGCGCGCGGCGAGCTGATCCCCGACGTGTCAGCCGAGCGACGCGCGGCGCTGATCGCCGCCGGCGGCGAGCTCGAGCCGAGCGATGACGACGATGTCGAGGGCGTGCACAAAGGCGTCGATCGCGACGATCCGACGCCGGGCGTGCTCGCGTGCGGCCACGATCCCGAAAACGATCCGTGCGTCGTGCAGCGCCATCGCGACGCCGATCCCGATTAGTTCTCGCAGTCGGCGAGCGCGGGCTCGAGGCTCGGCGTGCTGTCGTCGCCGAGCCAGCGCTCGAGATGCACCGTGCAATGCAGCTTCACGCGCGCACGCGCCGCCGGATACGGCAGCCCGGACTTCATCTCGATCGCGACGGCGCGACCGCCGCGGATATCGGCGATCATCGTCGTCGCGCCGGATTGCACGACGTTCGCGGTGACGGCGACGCGCTGACCTGCCCACTTCGAGCGGCCGCGCACCGCGTTCGCGAAGATGCTGTCGATCGTCTCGAGCGCCTTCGGTGCCGGCGCGTCCGGATCTTCGGCGGTGATGCCGATGCCCGCGAGCTCGAGACAATCGGCGCGCGCGAAGCTCGCCGCTTCCGCGCCGAATGCCTGCGGCGTGTGGATCGTGCCGACCACGACGCCTTGCAGCTGATAGTGCGTGCCGTCCTCGCGCTC
>DASXEF010000043.1:0-3980 GCA_036490255.1 Kofleriaceae bacterium | reverse complement strand
AGCTACTTCAACACCGGCTCGGAGCTCCAACGCAAGGCGTTCAAGGCGAAGCCCGAGCATGCCGGCATGCTCTATACCGGCGGGTTGTTCGCGCTGTGCCGGCACCCGAACTATTTCGGCGACACGCTCTGGGGTGTCGGCTGGGCGCTCGTCACGCACCGTTGGTGGTCGTGCATCATCGTCGCGATCGAAGTCGGCGGCTTCGTGTTCTCGCAGATCCCGGTGCTCGACGCGTACCTCGAAGGCCACTACGGCGACGCGTATCGAGCATGGGCTCGCAAGACCGCGCGCTTCATCCCCTTCGTCTATTGAGCGTGAGCGCGAGCGCGAGCGCGAGCGTGCGAGCCGCGCGATAGCGCACGGCGTGCGCTATGTCGCGGCGGAGCCTTGCTCGGCGGCGCGATCTTTCACGTCGGCAACGCCCGCCTCACGCGCACAATGCGCGCAGCAAAAGTATTGGCCGCGCGCTTCGACGCCCTGTCCGATGATGGCGACCTTGCAGTGCACGCAGCGCGGTGCGAGCGCCTGGATCGCACACTGAAACGAATCGAACACGTGCGCGGTGCCGCCGATGTGCACTTCGAACGTCTTGTCGTAGGTGTTGCCGCAGGTTTCGCACACGTGAGTCATGGCGGGCGGTGGTGCAGCCGGCATGCCCGATGCTTTGCAATCCATGCATGACTCGCGGAGAAAAGTTGCGAATGGCGGTGATCGGCCAGGGCTATTTCGCGCAGGCGGCGATCTTGCCGGCGATCGAGCAATTGCCCGACGTCGAGCTGACCGCATTGATCTCGGGCTCGCGTCACAAGTTGGACGAGCTCGGCGAGCGCTACAACGTGCGAACGCTGTGCGATTACGATCAGCTCGACGGCTTGCTCGCGAGCGGCCGCATCGACGCGGTCTACATCGCGGTGCCGAACGATCTGCACGCGCGACTCGCCGTGCTCGCGGCGAAACGCAAGGTCCACGTGCTGTGCGAGAAGCCGATGGCGCCGACCGACGCCGAGTGCATCGAGATGATCCGCGCGTGCGAGCAGGCAAACGTCAAGTTGATGATCGCGTATCGCCTGCACTTCGAATCGGCGAACTTGGTCGCGGTCGAGCTCGCGCGCTCCGGCGACATCGGCGAGCCGCGCATCTTCAACTCGACGTTCACGCAGCAAGTGCGCGAGGACAACGTGCGCACGCAACCGCGCCGCGGCTCGGGCCCGGTCTACGACGTCGGCGTGTACTGCATCAACGCCGCGCGCTACATCTTCCGCGCCGAGCCAATCGAGGTGAGCGCGATGCGGTTCGCGTCGCGCGATCCGAGGTTCCGCGCGATAGACGAAGCGATCGCGGTGACGATGCGATTCCCGAACGAGCGCGTCGCGCAGTTCACGTGCAGCTTCGGCGCGCACGCGCGCGCGCATTACGAAGTGATCGGCACCGATGGATTCTTGGAGCTCGATCACGCGTACGAGTACGGCTCGTCGATCCAGATGCACCTCGAAGGCGTGCACGGGCCGCGGCTGCGCACGTTCGAGCAACGCGATCAGATCGCCGGGGAGGTCGAATACTTCGCGCGCTGCATTCGCGACGACAAGATGCCCGAGCCGGGCGGCTACGAAGGCCTCGCCGACGTGCGCATCATCCAGGCGATCATGTCGTCGGCGCGATTCGGCCGCGCGGTGCCGATCGATCCGATGGAGCGCCGCATGCGGCCCGATCTGGGCCAGGCCGAGAACATCCAGGCCCACGGCCGACCGACGCTGGTCGACGTGGTCGCGACGACGCGTTAGCGCAGCGGCTGCTTACATTTGCCGCAGATCGGATTCGCCGGCGACTGCGGCTTGATCCGATTCTTCTGCCCGCAGCCTTCGCACTTCACGATCATCGTCTGCACGACGTTCGGCGCTTCGGTGAGCGTCAACAAGCTCGGCAGCGTCTGGACCAAGAGCCGCTCGCCGACGAGCGCGCCGTCGCGATAGGGCGCGGCGTACACCGCGTATTCGTGATTGCCGTGCTCGCCGGCCTCGACGAAGATCGCGTCGACGCGGCCGCTGTCCAACGTGATCGCGCCGTCGTAGGCGATCGCGAACCGATCGATCGACTTGGCGACGTTGACGACGTGCTTGCGCGCTTCGGCTTGGCCCTCGACGACCGACGTGATGAAGCGCATGAACGACGGTTGATGCGCGCCGGTCGTCATCACGAAGACGTGAAAGCCGTCGCCGGCCGTCGGCAGCGCGTGATCGATCGCGCGTTGAACGAGTGCACGAAGATCATCGGTGGTCGCAAACATCTAGCGATTGTACGGAGACTCTTGCACCCAATGAAAGCCGCGCGACGTCAACAACGGCGCGGGCTCGCGAGACAGCGTGGCGTGGATCTTCGGCGCGTCGATCACGAGGTGATCGGGATCCGGTTGCGCATAGCGCCACGTCGCATCGTCGGTGACGATCACGTGCGCGAATTCGACGACGGTCGCGGATTTGCGTTCGCCGCGTCCGGCCAAACGAGCGATCGCGAGGTGCGAGGACGGCCAGCCTGCGAACAGCAATTTGTTCCAGCGCGTGGCGTCGGTCTCGAGCGGCGGGCGCTCGACGCCATCGAGCACGAAGCGATCGACATGCCAGGCGCCGTCGAGTGGCGTCGTGCCCGTGGTCAGGTCATGGCTGTCGCAGCCGTCGGTTCCGACGTTGTAGGCAATCACGCAGACCATCGCGATCTTGATGACGAACCGACCGCGTTCGTGGCCCGCTTTGCCGCGCTCGCGAGCTTCGGCGATAAACGCTGCGAGCAAGCGGCGCACGTGCGGTGCGAGCAAGATCACCGCGATGATCAAGAGCTCCAACGAGAACAGCTTGACCGGGACGTCGTAGCAGAAATTCAGCATCACGACGTTCAGCATCACGCCGGCGGCGATCGCAGCGCCGAGCACGCGAAGTCGGTGTGACAGCAGCAGCGCGCCGCCGAGCATTTCGAGCGCACCGGCGAATCGCGTGTACGTCATTGACGAGCCCATGAACGTCCACAGCATGCCCATCGGGGATATGTCGCCGATTCGTTCGTCGAGCCGGATCGCGTTCGGCACGCCGAACTGCGACGGCAGCACCTTGATCATGCCGTACGAGAGCAAGGAGACGGCGAGCCAGTAGCGCAGCGCGATCACGGTCCATGCCGCCAGCCGCGGATAGGCTGTACGTCGTCGATCCGCGAGTGACCAGATCACGGCGGCGACCGCGGCGAGGGCGAGCAGCACTCCGATCTGCACCCACAGAAACATCGTGTCGCCGCTTCCGGTCGGCGCAGTCGATGGCGTCGGCGCGCCGAGCACGTGCTCGGTGACCCAGATCGTGAGCCACTCGAACGGTTTGTTCAGCCAGTCGCCGAGCTTCTCGGTCTTCGGCAGAAAGCCGATCGGAAACGGATAGATGAACAAGACCGCGAGCGCGAACCCGAAACGAAACCCCACACGCCTGGCGTTGGACCACACGCGAGCAGCATAATCGAAACCGTGGATGCGACGCGGCTCGCGCTGATCGGTGCCGCGACGTTCGCCGGTGGCACCGTCAACGCGATCGCGGGCGGCGGCAGCTTGATCACGTTCCCGACGCTCGTCGCGTGCGGCGTCGATCCGATCGCGGCGAGCGCGATCAACACCGTCGCGTTGTGCCCGGGCTATCTCGGCGCCGCGCTCGCGCAAAAGCAGGACATGGTCGGCCAGAAGCCGCGCGCGCTGCGCATCTTGCCGGCGGCGGCGATCGGCGGCGTGGTCGGCGCGTACTTGTTGATGCACACGTCGGCGAAGGCGTTCGACGTCGTCGTGCCGTTCTTGTTGCTCGCCGCCGTGATCTTGCTCGGCGTGCAAGATCGCCTGCGCGCGTACCTGACGAGGCGCTCGCCGCAGGGCCAATCGATCGTCACCGCGACGGTGCTCGTCACGCTCGCGTCGATCTACGGCGGCTATTTCGGCGCGGGCGTGGGGATCATCGTGC
>DASXEF010000023.1:0-6156 GCA_036490255.1 Kofleriaceae bacterium | reverse complement strand
CAGGTCGGCGCCGAAGCCGCGCGGCGCACGGCGGCGACGATCGGATCGCGCAAGGTCGCGACGCAGGAGTGCGCGATCGTGTTCGATCCCGAGGTCTCGCGG
Organism: Kofleriaceae bacterium; assembly: GCA_036490255.1. GTDB lineage: Bacteria > Myxococcota_A > Polyangia > Haliangiales > Haliangiaceae > JABFXX01. The sequence continues at coordinate 6,054 of DASXEF010000023.1, read as the reverse complement.
TCGATCGTCGGAACGATCTTTTCGGTCGCGAACGGCAGCTCGTTCTGGCGCAAGAGCACCTACTTGCTCGGCCGAGAAGGCGACGAGGTCGCGAGCAAGCTCGTCACGATCGTCGACGATCCGTTGATCGCGCGCGCGCCGGGCAGCCGGCCGTTCGACGGCGATGGGCTCGCGACTCGCAAGAACCCGATCATCACGAACGGCGTGCTCGCGCCGGTGCTGTGCGACGTCTACTCGGCGCGCAAGCTCGGCCGGCAATCGACCGGCTCGGCCGGCCGCGGCGTCGGCGGCAATCCCGGCCCGACGAGCTCCAACTTATTGATGAGCGGCGGATCGATCACGCCGGCGGAGCTGCTCAAGCAGACACCGAAGGGGCTTTACGTCACATCGCTGATGGGGTTCGGCTTCAATCCTGTTACGGGAGATTTCTCGCGTGGCGCGCAAGGCTTCTGGATCGAGAATGGCGAGCTCGCATTTCCCGTCAGCGAGGTTACGATCGCCGCGAACTTCGACCAGATCCTCAAGCGGATCGACTTGGTAGCGAACGATCTCGAGATGCGTAGCTCGACCGTCGCTCCGACGTTCCGCGTATCCCACATGATGCTCGCCGGCACATCGGCCTAAGCCTTCACTAATTGACAGTTTTCACGGTGAATGGAACGATCCGAGCGTGCCGGCTGTAGCTACCGCTACAGGACTGCCGCCTCGTCTCGGCAAGTACGAGCTGCTCATGCCGCTCGCGGCCGGCGGCATGGCGCGGATCTACATCGGCCGCGCGACCGGAATCGGCAGCTTCGAGCGCCACGTCGTCCTGAAACTGATCACGCCCGAGCGTGCGAACGACACGATCGCGGTGCAGATGTTCCTCGACGAGGCACGCCTCGCGGCATCGCTCAACCACCAGAACGTCGCGCAGGTGTTCGAGGTCGGCGAAGACTCGGGCATCCACTACTTGGCGATGGAGTACGTCCACGGCCAAGACCTGCGCTCGCTGCTCGCGAAGGCCGGCAGCCAAGGCACGCGCATCCCGCTCGAGCTCGCGCTGACGACCGTCGCCGGCGCCGCCGCCGGCTTGAACCACGCGCACGATCGCCGTGGTCCCGACGGCTTGCCGCTCGGGATCGTCCATCGCGACGTCTCGCCGTCGAACATCATGGTCGGCTACGACGGCGCCGTGAAGCTGCTCGACTTCGGCATCGCGAAAGCGACGTCGCGCTCGGTCGAGACCCAGAGCGGCATCATCAAGGGCAAGTTCGCGTACATGGCGCCGGAGCAATGCCGCGGTCGTGACGTCGATCGCCGCAGCGACGTGTTCTCGCTCGGCATCATCCTCTACGAGATCTCGACGCAGCATCGCTGTTTCCGCGCCGACAGCGACTTCGACACGATGCATCGCATCGTCACCGGCGACATCGTGCGGCCGACGCGCTTGGTGCCGAGCTATCCGCCCGCGCTCGAGGCGATCGTGATGAAGGCGCTCGCGATCGATGCGGCGCAGCGCTATCAGAGCGCCGGCGCGTTGCTCGAAGCGATCGAAGCGTTCGCGGTCGTGTCGCGGCTGTCGCTGTCGACGATGGGCCTCGGCCGCTTCATGCGCGACATGTTCGGCGACGTCTCCGAGCCGTGGGTCGGCGCGCGCGCATCGCAGCCGGTGATCGCCGCGAAAGAGAGCACGATCTCGTCGACCGATGGTCGCAGCGAGGTCGGGGCGAGCCCGGTGCTGCAGACCGAGCCGTCGCCGATCGTGCCGGCGCCCGAGCGGCTGCAGAGCGAGCCCGGCGTGCCGCAGCTGCACGAAAACGATCCCGACTCCGGCGCGATCGCCGCGACGCTCGTGATGGAGCCGGGCCGCGGTCGACCCGGCGTGAACCCCGCCGACTGGCAGTCGTTCGGCGTCGATCCTCCGACGCACCGACCGATTCGCGCCGGCGGCCTGCCGCTCGGTCACGAGCCGGTCGCGCCGACCGTCGTGATCCAACCGAGCCCGACGTCGCCCGCTGCGATGGCCGCGCACGCCGTCGAGCCGCCGATCGCCGGTCACGGCTCGACCGGTCCAGCGCTTCCCGGCTTGCCGAGCACGCGTCACGGTTACGCCAGCGGCGTCGGCATCACGCTGCCCGGCACTCCACCGAGCGCGGGCACCGGCTCGAGCATGGAGTATCCGCGCTACGAGCCGCCGATCGAGCCGTCGAGCGTCGAGATCCGGCCGAATCGCACGATCTTCTACGCGGGCGCATCGCTGCTCGCGGTCGGCGTGTTCGTCGTGATCGCGCTCGCGGTCGCCGGCAACGGCAAGTCCGACGACATCGCGCGGCCCGCGACCGACCTCCCGGCTGCGACACCGATCGATGCGGCGATCGACGAGTACATCGCGATCAAGATCAACTCGCAGCCGGCCGGTGCCGAGGTGCTGATCGCCGGCACGAAGGTCGGCCCGACGCCGTTCGTCGGCAAGCTGCGCCGCGGCACGAAGATCGCGCCGCTCGTCGTGCACAAAGACGGCTACGTCGACTTCACGTCGAAGATCGATCTCGCCGACGGTTACACCAACGAAGCGATCGAGCTGGTCAAAGAACCCGACCCGGTGAAGCCGGTCGCGCCGCCGCCGGCCGTCGGCAGCGCGGGCACCGCGGCGATCACGGCGGCGCCAACGCCAACGCCAACGCCGACGACCGCGACGGTCGAGCACCACACCAAATCGACGGCGATGCACGTCGATCATCCGGCGACCAAGAGCCAGGCGACGACGCACATCACGCCGTCGACGCCGAGCAAGCCGAAGTGTCAGCCCGCGAACGCGATCAATCCGTTCGATACGAGCTGCGACGGCAAAGCCTGCCCGGTCTGCCCGTAGCTCAGTTCGGCTTCGTGCCCGACTTGCAGTTGCCGACGACTTTCCACTCCGACTCGTTCTTGGGCTCGACCTGGATCGAACACTTCGAGCCGCGCGGCGCGCACTTGTACTCGGCGCCGTCGGAGTGCCAATCCTGGTTCTCGGCCCACACGAGCTCGTCCTCGCTGTAGGCCTTGCTCCTGTCCCACTTGGAGAGCGAGTGGCAGTCGACGCCGCCGTCGGCGTGGATGGTGGGAGCACCGAGGCCTAGACCGACGAGCGCGAACAAGAGGATCTTTTGCATGACCCTATAGGTCGACAACCGGCCGCGGTCTGCACGAAAAATCGTTACGCTTTGATCTCCGGCACTTCGGAGGCCCAGCGCAGCGTCGCGCCGGTCAGCTTCGCGATCTCTTCCGGCGAGCAACCCGGCGCGCGCTCGCGCAGGACCAGGCCCCCTCCGTTCGCGCCGACGTCGATCACCGCCAGATCCGTCACGATCGTGTGCACGCACTTCAGGCCGGTGAGCGGCAGCGTGCACTCGCGCAAGATCTTCGGCGAGCCGTCCTTGGCGACGTGGTCCATCATCACGATCACGCGGCGGCTGCCGGCGACGAGATCCATCGCGCCGCCCATGCCTTTGATCATCTTGCCGGGGATCGTCCAGTTCGCGAGGTCGCCGTTCTGGCTGACCTCCATCGCGCCGAGCACGCTGACGTCGACGTGACCGCCGCGGATCATCGCGAACGACATCGCCGAGTCGAAGAACGCCGAGCCTTTGATCGTCGTGACCGTTTGCTTGCCGGCGTTGATCAAGTCGGGATCTTCGTCGCCTTCGTACGGAAACGGGCCGATGCCGAGCAGGCCGTTCTCGGACTGCAGCACGACGTCGATGCCGGCCGGAATGAAGTTGGCGACGAGCGTCGGCATGCCGATGCCGAGGTTGACGTAGTAGCCATCGGCGAGCTCGCCGGCGACGCGGCGGGCCATCTGATCGCGATCGAGTTTCTGCATGGCGCTTTTCATCCTTATGGCCGCTTCCTTAGAGTCCGCTGCTCGATCGGCTTCTCGTAGTTGGTGCCCTGAAAAATGCGCTGCACGTAGATCGACGGCAAATGCACGCTGTCGGGCTCGAGCTCGCCGGGCTGCACGAGCTGCTCGACCTCGACGATCGTGACCTTGCCGGCCGTCGCGACGAGCGGATTGAAATTGCGCGAGGTCTTGCGGAACACGAGGTTGCCCCAGGTGTCGCCTTTCCACGCCTTGACGATCGCGAAGTCGCCGCGGATCGCCGTTTCCAACACGCAGTTCTTGCCGCCGAGCTGTTTGGTCTCTTTGCCCTCGGCGATCTTGGTGCCGTAGCCGGTCGGCGTGTAGAAGCCTTCGATGCCGGCGCCGCCGGCGCGCAGCCGTTCGGCGAGCGTGCCCTGCGGGCAGAGCTCGACCTCGAGCTGGCCCGACAGGAACTGCTGCTCGAAGATCTTGTTCTCGCCGACGTAGCTCGAGATCATCTTCTTGACCTGGCCCTGCGCGAGCAGCACGCCGAGGCCTTTCTCCGTCGTGCCGCAGTTGTTCGACACGATCGTCAGGTTTCGCGTGTTGCGCTTGTGCAGCTCGCGAATGCAGTTTTCGGGGTTGCCCGACAGGCCGAAGCCGCCGGCGAGGATGACCGCGCCGTCGAACACGTCGTGGAGCGCCGCAGCCGCGTCCGGGTAGACCTTGTTCATTGCCTGTGTCTTACTGCCGATTCGGATGGCGATCATCACGCTCACGACGGATTTCGGCACGCGCGACGGCTATGTCGGCGCGATGAAGGGCGTGTTGCTTCGCTTGCAACGCGAGCTCGGCGCCGACACCGTCGTCGACATCACGCACGACGTGCCGCGCGGCGACGTCGCGCATGCCGCGTGGGTCGTCTCGACGTCGTGCCGGGAGTTTCCCGAGAACACGATCCACATCGTCGTCGTCGATCCGGGCTACGGCGCGACCAAGACGCGCCGCGGCGTCGTCGTCGACGCGCACGGCTCGTACTACGTCGGCCGCGACAACGGCGTGTTCACGTATCTCGACTATCAATGGGCGCGCGCGATCGACAACGCGCGCGTAATGGCGCCGCAGATCAGCGCCGCGTTTCACGGCCGCGACGTGTTCGCGACGGCGGCCGCCGCGCTCGCCCGCAAGATCGATCCGATCGTGATCGGTTATACGACCGAGCTCGAGGGCTCGCTGCCATGGGGCAAGCGGCCCGACGGTGAAGGTCGCATCGTCCATGTCGATATCTTCGGCAACTTGATCAGCGATCTGCCGGCCGACGATGCCGGCGACGCGATCGCGATCGCCGGCCGGCGCTTGCCGATCGGCCGCGGCTACGACAGCGTTGCGACGGGCGAGCTGCTCGCGTACATCGGCTCGGCGCGCACGATCGAGATCGCGGTGCGCGACGGTCGCGCCGATCGCGCACTCGACGCACCGCGCGGCACGCCTGTCGTGCCGGTGCCAGCAGGAACGGAGTTTCGATGATCGAAGTTGAAATCACAGCGCTCGCCGCCGGCGGTGACGGCGTCGCCCGCGACGACAATGGCCGCGTCACGTTCGTGCCGCGCACGGTGCCCGGCGATCGCGTACGCGTGAACCTCGTCGAGGAAAAGAAGTCGTTCGCGCGCGGCGAGCTGGTCGAGATCGCGACGCCATCGCCGTCGCGCGTCACGCCGGCGTGCGACGCGTTCGTCCGCGGCTGCGGCGGCTGCGATTGGCTGCACGTCGCTCGCCCGGCACAGCTCGAAGCGAAGCAGACGCTCGTCGCGAACGCGCTGCGCGGCGTGCCGATCGCGATCGAGCGCATCGCCGATCCGTGCACGCCACTGGGCTGGCGCAGGCGCGCGCGGTTTCACGTCGAGGGCGGCAAGCTCGGGCTCTACGCGTACGGCTCGCAGCGCGTCGTTCCCATCACGCATTGTCCGCAGCTCGAGGCGCCGCTCGATGCGGCGATCCAGTTGATCGCGGGTCGCACACCGCCCGACGGCGAGCTGTCGATCGTGTTGGGCCATGCCGGTACGATCGCGTTCTCGACCGAGCATGCGTGGAAAGGCGCCGCGCAGTTGATCGGCAAAGCGGGCATCGCCGGGGCGCTGACCGGCAAAGAGCGCCACGGCGAGCCGAGCATCGAGATCGAGCCCGGCTTGTTCGGCGGCCCGCGCGACTTCCAGCAGGCGAGCGCGGCG
>DASXEF010001028.1:0-3092 GCA_036490255.1 Kofleriaceae bacterium | reverse complement strand
GCGTCGTCGCGCGTAAGGAGGTCACGTGCTCACTCTCGCGCTCGTGTTGGTCGCTCTCGCAATCGCGCTCGCGTTCACCTACGCCGGGCTCGCGTGGTGGGGGTGGATGGCCGGTTCGGCGGTCGTGCTCGCCGACTGGCTCGCACACGGCGGCACGTGGGGCCTCGCGACCGTCGCGGTGATCTGGGCGGCGATCGCGGTCGTCACCGGCGTGCCCGCGGTTCGCAGGCGCGCGCTGACGCGGCCGGCGCTCGGCACGCTCAAGCAGATGCTGCCGAAGATGAGCGAGACCGAGCGCGTCGCGCTCGAAGCAGGCACGACGTGGTGGGATGCCGAGCTGTTCTCCGGCATGCCGGACTTCTCGCGCATCCTGCAGTTCGATCCGGTCGCGCTGACGCCCGACGAGCGCGCGTTTCTCGATGGGCCGTGCACCGAGCTGTGCCGCTTGCTCGACGATCACGCGATCCGCGCCGCCGGCGATCTTCCGCTCGCAGCGTGGAGCTTCATCAAGCGCGAGCGCTTCATGGGCATGATCATTCCGACCGAGCTCGGCGGTCTCGGGTTCTCGGCGCGCGCGCATAGCGCCGTCGTCGCGATGCTGGCATCGCGCAGCGCGACCGCCGCCGTGACCGTGATGGTGCCGAACTCGCTCGGGCCCGCCGAGCTGCTCTTGCGCTACGGCACCGACGAGCAGAAGACGCGCTACTTGCCGCGGCTCGCCGTCGGCGACGAAGTGCCGTGCTTCGCGCTCACCGAGCCGCACGCCGGCTCCGACGCCGCGTCGATCCGAGCGAAGGGCGTCGTCTGCCGCGGCATGTGGCAGGGCAAGGTCGTGACCGGCATCCGGCTCGAGTGGGAGAAGCGCTACATCACGCTCGCGCCGGTCGCGACCGTGCTCGGTCTCGCGTTTCATCTCTACGATCCCGAGCGGTTGCTCGGCGACGACATCGACCGCGGCATCACGTGCGCGCTGATCCCGACGACGACACCCGGCGTGTGGATCGGTCGCCGCCACGATCCGCTCGGCGTGCCGTTTCAGAACGGCCCGACGCGCGGTCACGACGTGTTCGTGCCGATCGATCACGTGATCGGCGGCCAGGCGATGGTCGGGCAGGGCTGGAAGATGCTGATGGAGTGCCTGTCGGCGGGGCGATCGCTGAGCTTGCCGGCCGACGCCGTCGGCAGCGCGCAGCTCGCCGCGCGATACATCGGTGCGTACGCGACGATCCGCGAGCAGTTCGGGCTGTCGATCGGCGCGTTCGAAGGCGTCGCCGCGCCGCTCGGCCGGATCGCGGGCACGACGTACTGGATGAACGCGGTGCGCGAAGTCACGGCCGGCGCCGTCGACGCCGGCGAGCAGCCGGGCGTGATCTCGGCGATCACGAAGTGCTGGGAGACCGAAGCGCTGCGCCGCATCGCGAACGATGCGATGGACATCGCTGGCGGCGCCGGCATCTGCAAGGGCCCGCGCAACGTGCTCGCGGCGGTCCACGAAGGCGTGCCGATCGGCATCACCGTCGAGGGCGCGAACATCCTCACGCGCTCGCTGATCGTGTTCGGTCAAGGCGCGATCCGCTGCCATCCGTGGGCGCTGCGCGAGATGCAGACCGCGCAGACCGACGACGTCGGCGGGCTCGACGTCGCGCTCGCCGGCCACGCCAACTTCGCGCTGCGCAACGCCGCGCGCGCTTGGTTGCTCGGCCTCACCGGCGGCGCGATCGCGAGCGTGCCGGCATCGGGCCGCGCCGGCGCGGCGCTGCGCGAGCTGGCGCAACTCTCGGCGACGTTCGCGACGATCACCGACGCCGCGATGCTGACGATGGGCGGCGCACTCAAGCGCGCCGAAGCCTTCGCAGGTCGCATGGCCGATGCGCTCGCGTGGATGTACGTCGCGTCGGCGACCGTCAATCGCTACGTCGCCGCCGGCTACACCGACGACGACGTGCTGTTCGATTGGGCGATCGCGGAAGCTGTGTATCGGACGCGCGCGGCGCTGACAGCGGCGATCGGCGATCTGCCGAATCGATTCGTCGCGGCCGTGCTGCGCGTCATCGTGTTTCCGCTCGGCGCGCGCGTGCAGCCGCCGAGCGACCGGCTCACGCTCGCCGCCGGTCGCATGCTCGTCGACGGCAACCCGGCGCGGCTACGGCTCACGCGCGACATGTTCGTGCCGCCGCCCCACGAAACCGGCCTCGGCCGGCTCGAGCACGCGCTCGATCACGCGATCGCGATCGAGCCGCTGCGCAAGAAGCTACGCCACGCGCAGCGCGAGATGACGGTCGCCGTGCTCGGCGAGACCGAATACGAGCAGATCGGCCATGCGGTCGCCGCAGGCGTGCTCACCGCCGACGAAGCGAGCCGGATGCGCGACGCGATCGACCTTCGCGAGGACGTGCTGCACGTCGATGACTTCAGCACCGAGCAATACACGCGCGACCGGTCACGACGCGACGAGGTAGCCCAGCGCGATGCCGAGCGTGGTCGCGAAGCTGATGCCGATCACGGTAAGACTTCGACGCCACACTAGCGCGCGGTCGTCGGAGGCGAGCTCCGCGCGCACCATGTCGCCGACCTCGGCGAGCACCGGCAGCTCGGTCCGCGTTTCGGACACCAGGCCGGCGAGATCGACGGCGGGCATACGTGCCGTGACGCGTTCGACGCCGGCCGACGTGGCGAGGAGCGGCACGAGGTCCTCGCTGCGGATCGGTTGCGTGTTGCGTTGTTCCATCACGACGGGTCGATAGTGCAGCCGTCATGCCTCGGGCCGGTTTTCGCGCAAGCTCGCTAAGAGACTCGCGTAGGACCTCATCGCACCTGCGTGCCGGAACGTGCGCGACCGCCCGGCGTGGGCGCAGTGCTCGGGTGTCCGTGATAAGCGCTCCGTGAGAGGCCGATCGCCGTCGCCGGCGCGCCGTACCGTGAGTGCATGACTGCTGTCGAACGCTGCTTGTTCGTACTTCGTGAAGCGGCGCGCAAGCCATCGCCGCTCGTGCTGCATCGCGATCTCGTCGTGTTTCGACTCGTCCTGCGTTAATCGATCACGACTTCGGACGTCGTCATCAGCTTGTGGATCGGGCAACGCGCGATCGCGG